>JAICIM010000195.1 GCA_025928885.1 Ktedonobacteraceae bacterium
GCCGGCCCCCCCCCCCCCCAAACATCTCCCCCTTTTTTTCGCCCCCACATTTTACCTCCACCATCCCCACCCCCCTCAACCCCCCCCGCGGCTACGACAATGGGAACAATTTCAATGCAAGCCTGTTTTGCCAGGTGTCCAGAAGGGCTTGGCTTTGATCGCGGAGGCGGGCCAGCCCTTCTCCTCGATCAGATAGCGGCGCAACGCCTGACACGTTAGCGCCTCGCCTCCCAGATAGGCCATACCAGGAGTTTCGGGAAGAATCAACGCCTGAATCGCCTCAATTAACACCGGCGCTGGCGAGGCGGGAGTATCGTTGCGATAGACCCAGTGCAAGCCGTGTGAACTGGTCAGGGGAACCTCTTCCCCTGGCCGCTCAGCCAGCAGGCAACCCAATACATATGTCTGGGCTGGAATCGCCTCTAGCATGGCGGCAATGGGAACCGCCGCCGTCGCTTCACCGGCGAAGAGGTAGTAGGGCGCGTCAGGTACAAGCACAAATGAGCCACGAGGTCCAGCAAACCTGATGGTATCACCAACCCGTACTCTTTGCGCCCAACGGCTGCCCGGTCCAAGCTCTTTGAGCAATATCCAGAGATCGATCGTACCCTGCTGTGCATCGTGATTTCTGACCGAGTAGACCCTGAGCAGCGGTTCACCTTCCCCTATCAGAATGCCCACATGCTGACCAGGAATCCATTGCACCTCGCGTAAAGAGGGATCAGCGATGCGAATCTGGCGCATGGAGGGAGTAATATCAACTATAGCAATGATCGTTCCCGTGCGAGGCTGCGGCCTCTCTTGATTAGAGGGTTGTTGCATACGTGAAATGGTACTCCTTTACACATGACTAATAAGAGACGTATAAGCCTCAGACCGGCAAATACACCCATCAGTCTGAACTGCCTTTATTATCGATATATCGCGATATATCATTATTATAATAAACCGGGCAGCATGTGTCAAGCAGTACTCACTGATATTCTTCAGATATGTTGCATGCTCTATTTATTGTTTGCGTTCCAGCAGGACGGCGGGAACCTTGCGTGCCATTTTTTCCATCAGAGATGCCAGCTCTGGTATTTTCTGTACCTGGACTTTTCCGAGGCGTTCACTCTCCTCGCTATCGAGGACGATGGCTCTGGCCTCAAACTTCTCAGGGCCAACTTCGACCGTTACATCCGGGTGTGCGACCAGGTTGTGATACCAGGCGGGATTGGTTGGTGCACCTCTATTGCCAGCGAAAATGTAGATGTTCCCGCCTTCGGACAAATAGACCAATGGGCAGGTGTGTCGCTGACCGCTTTTTGCGCCGGTCGTCGTCAACAAAAGTACGGGAGCGCCAGCAAGTGGGCCTCCAAGAATGCCTCCGTTGGCTCGAAACTCTGCAATAACCTGGCGATCCCACTCTTTCAAATCATGTTGCTCCATCAAGATATCCTTCCCTATTATCATTATTGTTTCTTCTTATTCTGGAAAGAGGTCCATAGATGACTTTACCACTTTTACAAGGAACGTTTCATTCATGGGTCCTCTATCACCAGTGTATAACGAAGAATAGACTTTAACGAGAGGAGCGTTTATCCTGGCATTGGCACTGCCAGTTTAACTCATGACGCCATCAACCAGCAGCGTTGCGCCGGTCATGTATACTGGATTCGTCTGCAAGCTGATCTTCTATTGCGGAAAGGGGAAACGACGAGATGAGCCGGATTGCTCACAAGCACGCTATTGCTCTACTCTGCTGCTTGCTACTGCTGGCGAGTTGCGCCTCCTCTTCCGCCAACAGTAGCGAGCCAGCGACGACGCCAACCAGCCAATCTCTCGTGCTCACAGCGCAACCCACGCCTGCCACATTGAGCGACGCAGAGCTAGTGGCGCGTATAGTGCAGCATATGAGCCTGGAAGAGAAGCTGGGGCAGATGGTCATTGTTGAGTTTGATGGCTCGACGCTCAATAGCGATCTGCAACAGATGATGCAACAGAACCATGTCAGCGGTGTGCTGATCGAGAACAAGAACAACAATGCGCAAACGCGTTCGCAGCTGGTGGCGCTCGATCAGGCGCTGCAAAACGCGGTTCACGTTCCCCTGTTTATCTCGACCGATTATGAGGGCGGCGTGGTCAACGAACTGCGGCAGATCACGGGTGAGCGTCCTTCTGATGCACAAATTGGGGCGAGCAAAGATCCTCAACAAGCCTACAAAGCCGGTTCAGATGCGGCTGCCGATCTGCGAGGATTAGGATTAAACGTCAACTTTATGCCGATTGTGGATGTGCTGGTCAATCCCAACAATCCGGGGCTGCCGCAGAGAACGTTTGGTTCTGATCCAAAACTGGTCACAGATATGGGTCGAGCGTATCTCAAGGGCTTGACCGATGGCGGCATTGTGGGATGTCTCAAGCACTTTCCGGGCCTGGGTAGTGCGAATCTCGATCCACATTTTGCGCTGCCGCGTATGGACCGCAGCCTTGCGACGCTAAACGCGGTCGATTTCGTCCCGTATCGCACCTTGATTCGCGAGGGGAACGTGCCGATGGTGATGGTCACGCATATCGAGAACCCGCAGCTTGACCCGAAGCTACCGACCTCGCTCTCGCCGCACGTCGTGACCGATCTACTGCGCAAAAATCTCAATTTCCAGGGAGTGATCATCAGCGACACGCTCTGGATGGGCGGGATCAGCAACACCTACAACCTCTCGCAAGCAGCAGTATTAACTGTCAAAGCTGGCACCGATCTCTTGCTGGGGCCGCGTGGCCTCAACGAAACACAAACCATGCTCTATGGTCTAAAGCAGGCGGTCAACACAGGCCAGCTCTCGACCAGCCAGATCGACGCATCGGTGACACGCATACTTGCATTGAAATTGAAGTATCGCATTATCCCGCACGATATGGCGCTGAAATTGGCGGGAAGTTAATAGATTTCTTCGGGATCGTGCTTTTTAAGGACATTGGCAAATTCGATAATGTTCTTCTCGCCTGGAATGCGCCAATAAAGCTGGGGAAACGCATATGTTCTGTCAACAGGTTGCTTGCTTGTACGCAATGAAGCCACTGAAAGTGACCATATAAAGCCTCTTGCAGCCACATCTGGAGCATCTTTAACCACGCTTCCACAGCTTCTTTACTCTCGTCTGCCGATGGGGTGGTAACGAGAGTAGTATCAACAAAAAAAGCTTTCTTCATCCTTTTTGCGCGTTCCTTGCCCGTTTCTTTAGACTTGCCGCCGTAATGCGATTTTCCTGGAGCATCGTTTCATCGAAGAAGCCATCGGGCCAGTTGAGGATATTGCCATTGGGGGAAATCTCGACCGGATCGAAGCGACTCGCGCCCGTCTCATCCTGATCGACAAAATAGATCATACAGTCGCTCTTTTCTTGCCCGCCTGCCTGTACAATATGATAACGAAGCTGGCTCACAAGGTTCTCGCTATGTGTTTCGATGAGGCATTGCTTATTACATTTTGCCAATCCGACAAAAAAATCGCCCAGCCGCGCCTGTACACGGGGATGGAGGTGTAGCTCTGGCTGCTCGATAAGTAATAGCGTGTTTTTGGGTGCGAGTAGACCCATGACCAGTATGGGGAGGATTTGGCTGACGCTGAAGCCGACTTCTGGCAAGAGACGGAGCTGCTGACCTTCTTTGAGCGCCACCTGCCAGGTAACACCATTGAGCTTTTCGGTCCTGACATGGCTTGCCACGCCAAGATATTGCGCCCATTTATTTAACGCTTCCTGCAATGTCACCTGTTCAACTTGCTGCGAGGATGGATCATAGTACTCGATCTGAGCAAGTTGATTCGCCTGATACACGACAGCTGCATACTCGCCTTTCTGCCCAACATTATCTAACTCGCTCGTCGGCGCAAATTGTTGCTGAACAGTGCCTGGATCGGCTCGCAACGGGCCTAGATAGCGAATCTTGCTGGCAAAGAAACGAGTGACCCATTCAAATGATAAAGATGGAGAAGATTGGATATCTGTCAGAACTTCCAATCCTTCTGCATTGTCATTCAATTCAGTTAACTTTTCTGCTATTTTTAAAATTTTCCCTTCTTCTTTACTTATATTTTCTAATGCCACCTCATAAATATCTAAGAAATCCTTCCTTATCTTTTTGTTCTTCATATTTCTTGCTTCTCTTGTTCTCCTGGCAAGACGATTTATATCCTCAATTAAATCTTTCACATCTTTAACTCTTTCATATAAGCTAAATTTACTAGTTATCTGTTCTGGCAAGAAATGAGAAAGAGAGATCAGACATTCTTGAACATGTTCTATATCTGTGCCAAATAATCCTAGATAAATATTTTTTTTGCTGCTGGTAGGCACCATATGGTGATATTCCGATACTACATTTTTCAAAAACTCACTTAATTCCTTATCAGCATCAAGACGCTTTTTAACCTCAACCAGCCATTCATAATGAATTGCATTTATTTTTGTATTATTAAATAATATATTACTTTTCATATCTATGGAAACATGATCCATAAAGATACCGGAAGCTTCAATAGCAGAAAAACTCCTATCTTCATCTTTTCCAACACTAAAAACAGCTAGAAGCTTTACGGCGTTCATTCCTGGTCCATCGGACAGTTCCTTTCGCTTCTCTTCTTCTCCTTCCAACTCAAAACCGATAGTTAATGTGTTCAAACTAGATCTATCGTTTAAAATATGCTCAAATGTTCCCAGTTGCACCAGTGGGCCGTTTGGCAGCAAAGGACGATCAGCGGCGGGGCTGCTTAAGGTCTGTGCGATCATCAAAATCGATTGCAAGAAGCTGCTCTTGCCGGAGCTATTGAGGCCAGCCAGCACTGTTACCGGGGCGAGTTGTAGCTCTCCCGAATTGACAATTGACTTGAAATTTTCTATTGACCAGCTTTTGAGCATACTTCAATCCTTTAATGTTATATTATTCTGTCGCCCTCTCTCTCATTGTACTCCACTTTTCCCGTTTCTAACATACCTCTTTGTCACCATCTTTCTACCTCTTGCACATCCATTTGTTGTCAGCGCAGCTTTTTACCAACCCCAGGCGTTTCCAGCACCCCGAACACTAACGGCAATTCTAGCCAGAATCTAGCAGTCAGGATCTCGTTTTCTCAATATATTTCGCTATATAGTAATTTATACCTACTCTCTCTTGCCAACTTACTCGCCCTGCATTATCATTAAAAAGATTTATATGACCTTCTACTCTCAATCCGAATGTTCTGTTAGCCTCTTTTTGAAGAACGGACATGTGTTATGAGCGATATACCACCACCTGCGTATAACAATCCAGAATGGCAACTCCAGCCACAGGCCAGCTATCCAGGGCAACCGAAATCTGGCTACGAGACCTATCCACCTGCACAACAGACCCCGGCTTATCCACCTGCTGTGCAAGTTCCCGCCTATCTACCTGCACAACAGATCCCCGCCTATCCACCACAGGCCGCGATGATGCCCCAACAACAGGCTCCTTATCAACAGCCATATCCCGCACCGCAACCTGTACCGCAGTATCAAGCGCCGCCCAATCCCTATGCTCAACCTGTCAATATTCATATTAACAATGTACAAAATGGGTATGTACCGCAGGGGGTTTTCGATCCCTATCGCAGCGCAGCAGTTACAGCACTGACATGTGGTATCATCGCTGTCCTGATCTGGATCATTCCGTTTGTCGGCTCACTGGCATCATTGATCTGCGCCATCGTTGGCATAATTAACGGCATCAAGGGCCGCCAGTCTACTACCCGCGCTGGCTCTGCTGTGACCGGGCTTATCCTTTCCATACTTGCACTCGTCATCATCGTTGGTATCATCGCGTTCGCTGTCATCGCAATAGTTTCTGCTCATATGCTCTCAACCGCTGCTCCACAGCCCGCTCCGTAATAGCAAAAAGCAGGATACCCATTTTCGTGTGTATCCTGCTCACCACCTACCTGCAAATCTACAGCTTCCAGACCCGCACATTGCTCACGGCAATATCGCAGCCTGTATCGCCATAGGCGTAGATGCCAATCTGACCGTTGCTATAAGTTTTATCCTGCACGCTGGTAACGAATTGATTATTGACATAGGCGCTGATTGTATCGCCGTTCGCGGTGATTGCCAGCTGATTCGACTGATTGAGGCCGGTTTTAATGGCCGAGTTTTTGCCCTGGTTCAATGATTTAAACTGATCGCTCTGATTGGCGGCGTTGGGATTTTCGATGCCGATCCCGTAATTTCCCTGCGTATCGATATAGAACAGATAATTTGTCGCCTTCGTCTGATCGACGCGCATAACAAGCCCCGTCTCATTGCCTTTAGTAATCGTCAGATTGGCCTCAAAAACGAGGTTCGCAAGCGTCAGAGCTGGCGCTTCGGGATCGCAAATCAAGCCCCCCTTAGCTGAGGAGGTGAGATGATAGGCACCATCTTTGAAGGCACAGACCTGCTGGCTATGATTTTTATCGTCGTTCATCGTCGCCTCATCCCATTTATAACCCTTGCTATTATCGTGCATGGGATCGGAGGCCACCAGCGTTCCTCCCAGCGTCCCGTATGGGTCCTGATCTTGTTGCGCATTCGGGGTTACACCGGCTGGAGTTGCCGTTGCCTGCGGTTTAGGTGGCACTGGCCGGTTTGATGAAAACAACACAAAACCCTCACCCACCAGGATCAACGCCAGCAACACAATGCCTATGATCACCAGAGTACGCCGCTTCTGATTGCGTTGTGGTGGCAATGCTGGCTGTGTGCCAACAAATGGAGGAGGAGTACCAGGCGTGGCATACAATGGCGGTGGTGGTGGCGCATATTCGTTTGTCGGACCATAGGGTGGTGGTGTTCCTGATTGCGCCCGGTAAGGATCATATGATGGCGACGGAACGTGATAGGGATCAACACCGTACCCGGTCGAAGCTGGTTGCGGTGGCGGGGTAAACGACGACGCAGAGACAGTGGGATCGATCTTCGATGAAGAGATCGTCGGAAGGTTCAGGGAGTTTGAATCCGTCCCAGGTTCGGGTACGAAGGCACCACAGAAAGGGCAGGCCCTGGCCCCTTCGGGTAGTTGAGAACCACAAGAGAGACATTTCATAATGTTATCACACCTGCCAGTAAAAAATGGACCGTGCTACAGATAGCGGCAAATTGGATGAAAAGAGTGTAGCACGAGAGCGTTACTAAATCGTTACCGACTCAACCTATTGGATGTATCAATACCATTAAAAGTATAGACGAAAAAACACGCTTTGCGGTACAACCTCTTCTCAAGATTGGCGATTATGATATAATTGCGTAAACGATGCCCCTCACCCAGGGTTTTTTGCTGTGAGAGGAGTATGGTGAAGCGCGTTAAAGAGTCTCTCTTATGCGTCATGCTTCATCCTATAATAGAATGTTTCGGAAAATTTTAATTGCTAATCGTGGTGAAATCGCGCTGCGTGTCATTCGTGCTTGCCGCGAAATGGGTATACGCAGCGTCATTGCTCACTCAGAGGCCGACCGGGATTCGCTGCCGGTGCGTATGGCCGATGAGCGTATTTGCATCGGACCGGGAGCCAGCAGCAAGAGCTATTTGAATATTCCCAATATCATTAGCGCGGCTTTCATCTCCAATGCAGAGGCTATTCATCCAGGCTACGGCTTCCTTTCGGAAAACACCAGCTTCGCAGAAATCTGTAACGACGTAAAGATCACCTTTATCGGTCCCTCGGCCAGCGTCATGTCGGTCATGGGCGATAAAGTGTCCGCACGCAAGGCAATGGCGGAGGCAGGGCTACCAATGTTGCCCGGCACCCCCGTCGTACGCACACTGCCCGAGGCAAAAGAGGCGGCGCGAGAGATCGGCTTTCCGCTGATGCTCAAAGCTGTCGCTGGTGGCGGTGGTCGCGGCATTCGTCTGATTCAGCAGCCGGAAGAGTTTGACCGCATCTTCACTATTGCTCAGAATGAAGTACGCGAAGCCTTCCGCGACGATGGGATCTATTTCGAGCGCTATCTTGCTCGCGCACGACATATTGAAATCCAGGTGTTAGTCGATCACTATGGACATGGAGTACACCTGGGAGAGCGTAACTGCTCATGTCAGCGCCGCAACCAGAAAGTGCTGGAAGAATCACCCAGTCCACATCTCTCGCCAGAACTGCGACAGGAGATCGGCACCAAAGCAATACAAGCGGTGCAACAGGTCGGCTATCGCAACGCAGGAACGCTCGAATTCCTGTTAGACGAGCAGGATCGCTACTACTTCATGGAAATGAATACCCGCCTGCAAGTCGAGCATCCTGTGACAGAGTTGGTGACGAGCGTTGATCTGGTAAAGGAACAGATTCGGATTGCGGCAGGACTACCTATGCAATTGCAGCAGGAAGATATCCAGTTCCGAGGCCATGCCATCGAATGCCGCATTACGGCGGAAGATGCCAGCGCGGATTTCCGTCCCCAAACCGGCACCGTTGAGCGCTATCTGCCGCCGGGCGGCCCCGGCGTGCGCGTCGATAGCCATCTCTTCGCTGGCTACGAAGTCCCGCCCCATTACGACTCGTTGCTCTCCAAGCTGGTCGTCTGGGCTGAAACGCGGAACGAGGCGATTGCACGCATGCAGCGAGCATTGGACGAATATGTCATCGAAGGACTCGAAACCACCATTCCCTTCCATCAACGCTTGCTCAGTCATGAGGGCTTCATTCGAGGCGAAACCTACACCCGCTTTCTGCAAGACGAGGCGGAGGCGCTGGGTATTTGAGGAAGCGAACCGTTTTCAAGCAGATATGCTTACTCATCGGAATTGATAGGATGACATACAGGAGGTGACTTTATGTCTCGCGTAGTTGTAACCGGGTTGGGACTGGTTACCTCGCTAGGTAACGACCTGGCCTCCAACTGGGAGGCGCTCTGTCAGGGCAAATCTGGTATCGGCGAGATCACGGCGTACGACAGCAGCAGGCATCGCGTCCACTTTGCGGGCGAGATCAAAAACTTTGATCCCTCGCCCTATATGGATCGCAAAGAGATCCGCCGCAACGATCCCTACGAGCAACTGGCAATCGCCACCAGTAAGCAGGCATTAGCTCATGCAAAACTGGAGATCACGCCCGATATTGCCGATGAGGTGGGCGTCTATATCGGCAGCGGTATCGGCGGCCTGGTCACGTTGCATGACCAGTTCCGCGTTCTGCATGACAAAGGGCCGGACCGCATCAGTCCGTTCTTCATTAATATGATGATTATCGATGGGGCTGCCGGTATCGTCTCGATCATGACCGGTGCCAAAGGGCCGAACTGGGCCGCCGTCTCTGCCTGTGCGACCAGCGGCAATACCATTGGCGAGGCCTGGGAGGCGATTCGACGCGGCGATGCAAAGGTAATGATTGCAGGCGGTTCGGAGAAGGCCGTGACGCCAATTGCGATGGCCGCATTCGACAATATGCATGCCCTCTCACGCCGCAACGACGATCCACAGGGAGCCAGCCGTCCCTTCGATGCCACCCGCGACGGCTTTATCATGGGCGAAGGCTCAGCAATGCTGATCCTGGAAGATCTGGAATTTGCGAAAGCACGTGGCGCGACCATCCTGGCCGAACTCGTCGGTTATGGCTGCACCAGCGACGCCCATCACGTGACCGAACCTGCCCCCGGCGGCGAGGGATTGGCAAAAGCGATGCGCCGCGCCCTCAAGAAAGCTGGTCTGCAACCCGAACAGGTCGATTACATCAACGCGCATGGCACCTCGACTCCGCCGAACGATAGTACCGAGACGCGGGCGATCAAAACGGTCTTTGGCGAACATGCCTATAAACTGGCGATTAGCTCGACCAAATCGATGACCGGCCACACGCTGGGAGCTGCAGGCGCGGTCGAGGCGGCCATCTCCATTCAGAGCATCCTGAACGGTATTATTCCGCCGACGATCAACCTGCATCATCCTGATCCTGAGTGCGACCTCGACTATGTGCCAAACGAAGCACGGCATGCAAGCGTCAATGTCGCAATGTCAAATGTGCTGGGCTTCGGTGGACACAATACCAGCCTGATCTTTAAACGGTACGAAGAGTAGAAGCATGGATAAAGAGAAGAACGCATCCTGGCTGGAACGGGTCGAAGAGATCATCCAGGTACTGGAGGGGAGTTCCGTTAGCGAACTGGAATTGAGCGAGGGCGACCTCGAAATTACGATTCGTCGCCAGCCTGATATGGTGCTGGTCTCCGCTCCCACCCAGTTTATCGCAACTAATGGCACAAACGGAACAGTTGTTGAGAGCAGTCGCGGTGGCCGCGAAGATAAGAGCGTGGCAATCGCTGCAAACCTCACCGGCGTCTATTACTCCGCAGCTTCTCCGACCACGCCACAGTTCGTGAACGTGGGCGAAATGGTGCAGGTGGGACAGGTGGTGGCGCTCATCGAGGCCATGAAGGTCTTCAACGAGATTACCGCCGAGGTCTCCGGGCGCGTCACAGCCCTCGTCGCCACCAACGGCAGCGTTGTGCAAAAAGGCGA
Organism: Ktedonobacteraceae bacterium; assembly: GCA_025928885.1. GTDB lineage: Bacteria > Chloroflexota > Ktedonobacteria > Ktedonobacterales > Ktedonobacteraceae > JAICIM01. The sequence goes on from JAICIM010000195.1 coordinate 10,483, forward strand.
GGTGCTTCTACGCGTTGAGCCACTATAACATTTTCAATAATGTTCTGATGTGATAGAGGTAGTTGTGGGAACAGATGGAGGATTTCGCACCACAACCACAAAAACAAAAAAACAAAAGGGTCTTGTTCTAAACAAGCGCC
>JAICIM010000583.1 GCA_025928885.1 Ktedonobacteraceae bacterium
GTCACGCACTGTACGGTGTTGTCTCTGCCGTCCCAAACGCTGCAAGAGCTGCTCACCCAATCGCCGCAGTTGCGTGCGCAGGTCGAGCTGGCGCAGGAAACGGCCCACAAGCCGCAGAATAAGTATGGGGAAGCCGCCATTGATCTGGCAGCAGGCCACGAGGGAGAGCCTGATTTGCCGGGAACCTTCGTTGACTACGATGCTGCCCCGCGAGAATATGCCTTAAGCGTGGCGCAAACCGTCTTGCGCGTCCATAGCAGGGTGGCCGATCTGTATAACGAGCCGATGAACCAGGTGGAACAGCAGTTGCGCTTGACGATCGAGGCGTTGCGGGAGCGTCAGGAGCATGAACTGATCAACAATCGGGAGTTCGGATTGCTGCACAATGTAGACCGCAAACAGCGTCTCCAGACCCGCAACGGGCCGCCGACTCCCGATGATCTTGACACGTTGTTATCACGACGCAGAAGGACGCATTTCTTTCTCGCTCATCCTCGCGCCATCGCAGCATTTGGCAAAGAATGCAATCACCTGGGCATTCACTCGCCTGCTGTCGAATTGCATGGTGTCAAGGTGGCGGCATGGCGGGGAGTGCCTCTGTTGCCCTGCAACAAAATTCCCATTACTGGTAACCACGTGACAGCTATCCTTGCACTTCGCACCGGTGAGGAGAGCCAGGGTGTCATTGGTCTGCATCAAACCGGCATTCCCGACGAATACCAGCCTGGTTTGTCCGTCCGGTTTATGGGGATCAACGAGAAGGCCATCATCTCCTATCTGGTGAGCGCTTACTATTCTGCCGCAATTCTTGTTCCTGATGCGCTTGGCGTTCTATTCAATGTGGAAATTAGTCGCTGAGGAAGCGAAAGCCTTTACCGGCCAATGCTCGCTTCCTCGAACGCTCCCAGAGCGCATAGAGACGCTTTTTGTGCTTCGGTGAGACCTCGAATGCCTGTGATGTTGAGGTAGAACAAAATCATATCCCGTTTTCTTTTCACGGCATGTATACAGCCTTATAGGGTCTGGAAATGTAGGATGTAAAGATGGCGTTATTGAACAGAAAAGAAGACGAAAGCAGCTAAGATCCTTGCATAGATCAAGAAGTATTGTACAATACAGGTTGAACCATGATGAGTTTGCCAACCAGAACTGGGAATGCTGTTCGTAGTTGCGCGACTGTATTGCGCACGGGTTAGCTTGTGATGCCGTTCGAGGGCGCGATACAGTCGCGCAACTACGAAAGAGGTAACCGCTTTTGAAAGGAACATTTCATAGTTGGTTCAGAGGCTAGAAAGGGAAGCACCATGAATGAATCAATGAGATCTGCAGACGGGGCTGCAGTGACGGGCATTGTGAGCAAACCCAGTCCGTTTGCTGTTGAGGAGACGTTGGAACATCTGAAGGCCGCTATTCACAAGAGAAATCTGACCCTTTTCGCCCAGATTGACCATAGTGACTTAGCCAGAGGTGTCGGTCTCACGATGCAGGAAGCTCATGTGCTCATCTTTGGCAATCCGAAAGGGGGGACACCACTCATGATTGCGTCTCCGCTCCTCGCACTGGATCTACCCCTCAAAGCCCTTATCTGGCAGAGCGCGGACGGTCAGGTCTGGGTGAGTACGAATAGCGTTGCCTACCTGAGCGAACGCTATACCCTTCCACAGGAACTCGCTGGCAATCTTGCTGTCGTTGATGCGGTGATCGAGCAAGCACTCACGCAGTGAACGTCCCGGGAGGCACCCACTAGAAGAGATGGTAGTCTTCAGAGCGCTCTGAAGACTACCTCTCTTTCTGTCCCCACTGCTCCTGCAAAGAAATTTTCATGCGATGATGCGTCCCTGGTGTATGAACTATTGATCTCTGAAACAAAGCTTGCTAGATCTTTTCGATTTGTGATAGTATACAATATACAATATACCAATATAATCTCTCTGTTAATGGTTGCAGTCATGAGGCTTCCTTATAATAAGGCCAGAACTATTGCGGATGAGAGAGATATACCGTATAACTACAATCAAATTGCTCGCTTAAAAAGATGATGGAGGATAGCAATTTGACAAACAAGGTGGAGCATTACACGCTCAATCAACGCATATACTATAAACTCCGCGAATTGATCGAATCGGGGGCTATTCCTGCTGGTGCTCAGCTTGATGAGCGCACTCTCGCGCAAGATCTATCTGTAAGCCGTACTCCTTTGCGAGAAGCTATTGCTACGCTCGTCGAGGAAGGTCTTGTTGAGCGCCGCCCCTATCGTGGCAATTTTGTACGTATGCTCACGGTGAAACAGGTCAACGATCTCTATCAGGCACGCCAGGCATTGGAAGGGATGGCGATTCGTCTGGCCGTTGCTCGTATTAGCGAATCCGACCTGGAGCAGCTACAAGTTATTCTCGCAGCCTGCCAGGGGGCATTAGAGCGCGATGATATAGCCGCGTATAGCATTGCCGACCAGCAATTTCACGACGCTATTGCTCGCTTGAGCGATAACGAGGTCGTGATCGAGCTACTCGGTCGCCTGCGCCGCCAGATCCAGCTTGTACGCATCAGCGCCAACCGTGATCCGCAGGTTGTTCGTCGCACCGCCCTCGAACGACCGCGCATCCTCTCAGCCCTCGAAGCACGTGATGCAGATCTGGCTGCTCGCTTACTAGAAGATCATATCGATGGTGTTCGTCGCTCGATTGTGGCCTTGATCGAAGATGCCACAGCCGCTGCAGAAGCCATCGAATGATGTAACGGAAAAACCATAGAGGCCGAATTGCTTCTGTCCAATTCATCCCTATGCTTGCAACGTTCTCCATTGAGATATGGGGGGTGAAAGGAGTATCAGTCATTGAACACGTATGATGCTATCAGAAATATTTCAGAGGAGAACACGGAACATACAAGCTGGGGGCAACTCTCATGGCTGGTGGGAGTTGCTCAGATGCCGGGCGCGGAACAGACGCTGGGAGTCGTCACGATCAATCCTGGCAAACGCAACCCTTTACACGCTCATCCTAACTGTGAGGAGCTACTCTACGTCATCTCCGGCGAATGCGATCACAAGCTGGGCGATGAGCTTTTTCATATGACTCCCGGCTCTGTGATCTGTATTCCTCGCGGTGTTCCCCATTGGGCGCTCTGTACCAGCAGCGAACCGCTGGTAGCGGTCGTCTCGTTTTCTGCTCCAGATCGCCGCACCGACACCCTTGAAGATGGCGGCGAGATTGCATAATGCTTCAACTGGCATTCGGAGGAATTCCACCAAAGAGATAGAAAGAGGTTAGCATCAGCAATGAAACGTTTTAAGATCGCTGTTGTCGGTTGTGGCAATGTTTCTCGTATGCATTTTGACGCCTATCAAGACCATCCAGAACGTATCCAGGTCGTGGCGGCCTGCGATCCTGTCAGCGAACAACTGAGCGAAGCGCAGAAAAAGTATGGCTTTGCTCAGGGTTTTGCCTCTCTGGAAGCAATGATTGCTCATGCGGAATGGGATGTTGCCGTCGTCTGTACGCCAACACCGGTCCGCAGCCAGGTGGTCGAGACACTGGCCGCAGCCCAAAAGCATATTTTTGTAGAGAAGCCGTTTGCTGACTCTTATCAAGACGCTCAACATATGGTTAATACATGCAGTCAGGCTGGCGTCAAGCTTGCAGTGAATCAGAATTTTCGCTATCATTATCCCTTTGAGAAGGCGCGTGAACTGGTCGCTCAGGGTGCTGTTGGGCGGGTGGTCAGTATCGTGCATCAGGATCTCATGTTCCGCCAGGACAAAGGGTGGCGCACGCAAACACAACGGCACGCGCTTTCTGTAATGGGGGTACACTGGCTCGACGGCTTCCGCTGGCTGCTCAACGATGTCGCGACCTCTGTGGTCTGTGAGACTCGTTCCTCTTCGGCCATCCAGAGCGTAGGGGAGACCGAAGCCACCGTGCAAGTCAATTTCAAGCAAGGTGTGTTGGCTTCTTACCTCGAAAGCTTCTCCTCTCCTCTCCCACGAACAGAGACGATTGTGCTTGGTGAAACGGGAACACTCGTATTCTCCTATGATGGTCTCAACCTGTTTGAGCAGAAAGGACGCGCTACACCTCATATGCAATGGGAGAATCCTCTGCGCGGTTCCCATAAGCCGGAAGCCACCTTCATCGGCCTCAATCTGCTGCTGACCGCGCTGGAGGAGGGTACAGAGCCACCCAACAGCGGACGGGACAATCTGCAAACCATCGCCCTGTTAGAGAGCGCGTATCGTTCGGCGGAAGAACATTGTGTGATCGCTCTCAACGAAGGAGTACCAGTATGAAGCTTGCCTTTTCCAAACCCACCGCTACTGACGCCGAACGTCAGTTTCTCTTCACGAGCTTTCGCTCCTTCGGCTATGAGGGCCTGCAATTGAAGCATGGGCAATATAGCGAGTATATCGATCGGCATGAATGCTTCATCGAACAATGGGGCAGCGAGGCGAAAGCCGCTGCCTCTGGCCTGATCGCTGGTGGATCTCTGGATCATGATGGCATTGAGGAGCTGCGCAGGCTGTTTAAGTTTGCGCAACACGTCGGCACTGAACGTATTGTCTTTTGCCA
>JAICIM010000133.1 GCA_025928885.1 Ktedonobacteraceae bacterium
AACGCGCATGCGGCAACCACCCAGACGATACTGGCCGCCGCGCCGATAAGCAAAAGAGAGGAACAATGATTTTTAACAAAGCTATTTTATAAACTCATCTGCAAAGCGGCGCAGGGCATCCAGGTTGCGTACATCGGGAAATCTGAGCAGTAGCTCCTGCACCCCGGCTTCCTCATAGGCGGCAATTCGCTGGCGAACCGTGGCCGGGCTGCCGATCAAGGCGTGCTCACCAAAGCGCCGCTTCTCCGTAGCGGGGATCTTTGCCCAGGCCAGTTCATCCGTCTCCTCTACAACACAATATGATCCTGCCGTACGCTGAATGCTGCTATAATCGCGTCCAACCTGCTCGCAATGCTGTTGCAGCACCGCGAACTTGTAGGCAAGCGTGGCTGGATCGCCAAACACGTTACAGGCATTGCCATATTGCGCCACCAGCTTGAGCGTCACCTGCTCGCCGTTGCCCCCGATCAACACGGGAATATGTGGTTGTTGCACCCCTTTGGGCTGATTGATCGCGCCTCGCACCTGATAATACTTGCCCTCAAACGTCGCCTCTTCTTGCGTCCACATGGCATGTAGTACCTGAAGCGCCTCGCGCAACTGCGCTGAGCGCACAGCAGGCTCAGGGTAATCATACCCATAAGCGCGGAACTGCTCAGTTAGCAGAGGAGAACCTGATCCTATCCCCAGCGTGAGCCGGCCATGACTCATCACATCAACAGTACTCGCCATCTTCGCCAGCAGCGCCGGGTTGCGTAACCCGCTATACGTGACTGTTTGCCCGACGCGCACACGCTTCGTCTCGCGGGCCAGCGCCGCCGTCGTCGTCCAGCATTCAAATAGCAATCCCTGCGTGCTTCCCGAAAAGTCGCCCGACCAGAGTACATCAGCCACCCAGACAGAGGAAAAACCAGCCTCATCAGCAGTCAACGCAACCCGCGTCATCGCCTCATATGCCTCCACCGGATCATCGAACCCCGCCAGTTCATTCATTGGACCCTGCGGCAAAATCACACCAAATGTTAATGACATAAACTCTCTTTTCTTTCTCCCTCTCCGAAGCGAGAAGGTTACCAGATTTTCAAACGATATGATAATCTATATTATCGTTTTGGTGATAAGAAGTCAAGGCTACGCAGGAAATCGGGAGGGGAGTCGCGCGGCTACGAACCAGGTTGCCGACTCTCCTGACAGGTTCAATAGCGGAAAGATATGTTAGAATAGAATCTCTCGTATCTTCTGCCTCTTCCTGGGCAGGTCTTATCTAGCAATGAGGGTATTATGCGAACATGGTCCGAAGACCATCCGAAAGCGCGGCTGCTGGAGCGAAAACATGAGGCGATCACGGCGGCTGCCAGAGAACTATTTCTCCAGCACGGCTATGCAAGCACGACAATGGAGATGGTTTCCAGGCAAGCTGGCGTCTCTATTATGACGCTCTATCGCCACTTTAATAGAAAAGATATCCTTTTTGAAGCGGTGATTCAGCATCTTTGTACGCAACAGGTTGAAAAGCATGCGCGTGAGACGTTATGGGAGGGAAGCCCTTCCGAGGTTTTACGAAAGCTGGGGAAGGCACGCCTGACCTTTGCGCTCAACCCTGAAGAGGTCGCGCTCTACAGGGTCATTATTGGCGCATTGGATCAATTTCCAGAGGTGGGGCGCATGTACTATCATTTGACACAGAAATCGGAGCGCCTGAGCAGCTATCTGCAAGAACTGGACCTGCAAGGGAGCTTACAAGTTCCCGATCCTGCTCGCTCGGCCCAGGCTTTTGTCGCCTTATTGCAGGGACAGCTTGTCGAGCAGATGCGTCTGGGAGCCGGTTCCGTGCCAACGGATGAAGAGATAGAGCAACACATTGATCGCTGCGTCGCGCTCTTCTTGCAGGCTCATCACGTCAAGCCAGCGTGACCAACGCTCAGACCAGCCCCTGACGTACTGCATAGGCGACCGCCGCCGCCCGCCCAGGCACATCCAGCTTCATGAATATATTGCTGAGATGGCGATTCGCCGTACGCGGGCTGATAATCAGGATATCAGCAACTTCGCGGTCGGTGTAGCCTTCAGCAACCAGACGCAATACCTCCAGCTCTCGCTTGGTGAGCTGCTGGTCCAATCCTATCCCGCCTGCTCGCTCAGCGGTCTGAGGCATGGCTGCCGGGTCGGCTGTAGCAGCGCGTTCATTGAGCAGATCCACACCATCGTAAAGCCTATCCACCATTGCCACCGCTCGCTCCATCCCGCATGCTAAGAAAATCTCTCTCGCCTCGGCACACAGAGTATGCACGCGCTCCACTGCCTCACCGCGCATGAGCGCCATACGCGCCTGCTCATAGAGAATAGCGGCCTCTTCTGGTCGATTCCCCATACGCTGACAAAGCAGCAGGCCATTCTCAAACGCTTCTTCCGCCCCCAACCAGTTACCCGTATGTGCGGCAATGACGCCGAGAATGCGATCAACCGCATTGCCGTAATAGACAAAGCCATGCAGGTTGCGAATACGCTCACTATAGATAGCGGCCTGCTCAGGCAGATCGAGATGAATATAGCCCTCAGCCAGAAATGGCAGATAGAAGCTGCCATCGATGCCGGGCGGCTCCGCGATTGTTGCGGCGCGATCAAGCTGTGTACGTGCTGCCACGCGGCGTCCGGTCACGGCGAGGAAATGGCCATAGAGCGCGATCGTACTGGGAAACCATTCGGTCGCGGTTGCGGCCTGGATACTATCGAGAAACAGTTGTTCGGCCTCGCGCCAGTTACCGCGCCGAAAGGCCAGTTCGGCCTGGGTCAGCAATACAACCGGCTTGAGGCGTGCATCTTCGTGCGTAATGGCCTCCTGCAATGCCTCTTGCAGATGGGCGACGCTATTCTCCCAATCGCCCAGAGCATAGGCTAGCATCCCCTCATTCCAATGAAACCAGCCAAAGGCACGACGAATTCCATAGCGCCGCGCATGCTCCATTGCACGCTGCGAATACAGCCGCGCCTGCTCGATCTCGCCAAGCCCCTGATAAATCATTCCCAGACCCAGCTCACCAAGCGTGGCCCGGAAGGGATCGCCAATCGCCAGATAGAGCGCATGTGCCTGCTCTTGCAGACGAATCGTTTCGTGAACCTGCTCGCCCCAACCACGTAGATAACCAACCCAGTGCAGAGCAAACGCCTGACCACCTCTATCGCCAATGCTGATCGCCAGATGATACGATTGCCAGAGCAGCGTCTCAGCCTCCTGCGGACGATTCAACAGAACCTGCAGCGTCGCCTGCGATTGCAACATGTGAATGCGCTCACCTGTGCTCAGCGTTCCCACCTGTAGCTCAACCGAGCCAATGCCATAGTAACTATCGGGCTTCCAGCGAATATGTTCCATGAGCTTGCCCGCCTGCTCCTGGCCGCCGTTCTCCTCATCAAGGGCATTGCTGGCAATCTGCAAATGGGCCAGCGCCTGATCATAGTGAGCTTGCAGGCGATACGTATCACCTAACAGGCGGTTGACGCGTGAGAGCAGCCAGGGTGAAGGAGATGCATTTTGCTGGAGGCGCTGCAAAGACTGCTGCAACGCGTGAGAGGCTGGATCAAGCTCGCCCAGCATGAGCCAGAGTTCGCCGATGGTCATGAACAGTTCTGCGACTGAGGGCTGCGCAGATGATGAGAGTTTGGCACCCTTTTCTGCTTCGAGCAGCTTCAATGCCAGACGAAAATGCCCGATCGCCTCTCGATGCGCCTGCTGTCGAACGGCATCCTCACCGGCTCGCAGACTCCAGCGCAACGTGGCCTCTTTTTCGCCACTCAGAGCATAGTGCCGCGCCAGTTCAGCAGCATGTTGCACCGCATCCTCCACGTAGCTCTCCTCCAGCGCCCTCCCGATTGCCGCGTGTAGCTGCCGCACTCGATGCGCCGGCAAGCTGGCAATCAACACCTCCTGCACGATACCCTGGCAGAACAGATAGCGCTGCACAAGCATATCTTCTGCCAGAGGCCAGAACACGGTATCTTCCTCTCCCTGCTCATTGTGCGGTCCAGTTGTATCGCTGGCAATGATCGCCGCTCTCACCGCCTCATCGATCAGGGCCAGCAGATCATTCACCTCTCCAGCAAGCACAGCTGCCAGAGCATCAAGGGGAAAGCTGCGCCCGAAAAGGGCTGCGACGCGCAAGAGGTCGCGACAGGGAACGCTCAGGCTATATAGCCGTTGCTCAACCGCCCGCACGATGCCGTCCGGCAATTTGATAGTATTGACGCGTTGCGCCTGCCAGATGCCATTGCGCAGCAATAACTGTTGTGAGAGGGTCAGCGTGCGCACCAGTTCCTCAAGAAAGAAAGGATTGCCCTCGGCCCGACTCAATAACGTTTGCTGCACGCTTTCGGGGACAACACCAGGCAACAGCGTTTGCAAATGCTGCGTCGCTTCCTCCTGACTCAGCGGAGAAAGTGGGAGCAACAGGAGCATTCCCTGCCGCATGAGGTCGCCCACAACACGTGCCGCCGTAGTCGCTGCCTCTGGGGAGATGAGCGGCTCTTCACCATTGTTTCCCCCCATGCGAGGAGGCTCGGGACGCGTCACGCCTATCAACGCAACCCGGCTCGTATGCAAGCGTACAGTGAGATACAGCATTAACTCCAGGCTGGCGCTATCAGCCCATTGCAAATCATCGATCGCCAGTACGATTGGGTGCTCCTCAGAGGCCCGCTCAAGCATCGTTGCCACTGCGTCGAACAAACGAAACTTCTCCAAATCAGGGGACAACAGCTCAGCGTGGTCATAGAAGGTCTGTTTTTCATAGCGCAGAAGCGTAGGCAGTTCCGGGAAGAGACGCGTCAGCGCGGCAACAAGGGGTTCGCCAGCTAGCGACAAGTCATCATGAGAACTGTCTGGATCATGCTCGCCGTTTTCCTGCTGAGATGATGAAGACAATCCCAGGTAGTGGCGCAACTGGTTGCGAGGCGTTGAACGCAAAAAGGAGCGTAGCGCTTCGATAATGGAAAAGTACGGTATGTTTTTGCCGGTTTCGTACGCACTGGCCTCTAATACCAGGAAATGACGACGGCTGGCCTCCTGAAACAGAGCCGCCAGCAGCCGCGTCTTACCCACACCCATCTCTCCGCTAATGGTCAGGGCGCGTGCTCCTACCGCGACATCCTGCGCCACGGTCTCCAGCAAGACGCGAATCACCTGCAATTCAAACGAGCGACCGATGAGTGGCAGGGGAGTTCTCAGTCGCTCCAATTTAATTAATGGATCAGCGAATGGTGCCTGCATGTTACTCCTACATATATCTGCGCTTGGCAGCTTCTGCCTTCTGCCGCGTCAAACGCGGAGCAATATCGTGATAAATGAACAGTCCATAGAAGACCAGTAAAAAAAGGATATCAAAGAGGAAATACAGCCAGAAAAAAGAGGTGGCATGCAGCCAGAAGAGATGATAGAACAGGGCAAAGGCTACCAGCGTTCCATAGACTGTAGCCACCAGCGCCAGGGGACGGACGCGTACCCACTCACGTTCGCCAAAGAGCCAGATCGCTCCTACGGCGTTTCCTAATATAATGGCACCCACAAAACGGGCCAGAACGGGCGGGATCTCTCCCGGCCATACGCCATGTTGTAATTCTGGTAATTCTGGCAAAAAGAAGAAAACAAAACCAATCACAGCATTGAATGTACCTGCCAGGAGCGCCAGGATTCGTTCAAACTTACTAAACACTTCAGGGTTCATGCGCTTTCTCTCCGTGCATATCGCATGTGTATACCCTTTTAATACTAAGGGCAATCACAGGAACCATTTCTTATTCTTATCAGGTGAACGTGCGATACGCCTCTCTCTCGCATGTGTATTTACGTACAGCCGGGAGATCGAATGTGTCTATGCAGCCGAAGATCGAACGTTTTTCACTGACACGATTATACTACACAAGATCTGTCATGTGGGTAATATTACCAATAAAGCATGCTTTGGGCAAATGAGTAGCCCCTATCGACGATTTTACTCCTGCTCCTCTCTGATACCAAAAACATTAAATGTTAGCACTCGCCACTAAAAATATTAAATGCTAGCACTCGCCACTAAAAATGTGGCTGGCAACTTGACTCCAACGTTACAATAGATGAGAAGGTGGTGAGGTAAGGCTCACTACCCTGTCCATTTGAGGCACTGCCCTTTATCAGGTATCCATGTACACAGGGATCGGAAGGGACCGACCCAAAACCAAAGGAACAAAGGGGAAGCATCAATGCTCGGAACAAAAGGTGTGGCACATCAAGTCCCATGACCAACGCTGTTCATCCGAGCGAAGAGGCCGCTTGATGTTGCCAGTACTTGCCAATGCAAGAGGTAAACATCATGAGCCATTTACTCAATCTGTTTAAACGTACAACACAACCACCAGTCGAGGTGATTCAGGCAGCTTGTAGGATGTATGGTATAGCGCCGGAGCCAGTTCCTCCGGTACAGGCGGAGCAGCTTGATGCACTCTCTGACAACATCTGGGTCATCAAACTCAATGATCAGTCGAGCGCAGTTGTAGCCTACACGCCAGGAGCAAAGGAAATGCCTGTCGCTGCCCCCTGGTTTGATTAATAGGAAATGTAGATTGAAAAGCACAGCCGGTAACAGCCCGTTATCGGCTGTTTGTTTTATTTAAAAATAAATGGGCAGGGCAAACTCAGGCACGGATTCAGCGTGCCTCCATCGTCTTTTTTTAGGTAGGCAGGTTGCAATCTTTCGCGATCTCTAGGAAATGGGTAATGTTGTACATGAACAACAGGTGACTTCTCACATATATTTATGTAATATGGAGGGACATAATATAGCAAGCTGTATCATCATAGCCATAACATAGATCAGCGGATCTGAAAATATCGGGGAGAACCTTTATGGTCGAGCGTACGTCATATGAACAACTCATAGGAAAAATTGTCGGAAACTACCAGCTGGACCGCATTGTTGAGCGGCATCCCTGGGGTCCGATCTTTCATGCCAGCACTCAGGACGGCAAAAATGTGCTGCTCCGTTTTCTGGATACACCACACCTCACAGAGCGGCTCGACGCAAATGCGCGTCTGGTCTATCTGGGACACATCCAGCAAGAGGCCAACCACGTCGCCGCGTTGCAACATCCCAACATTCTCACGCTGCTTGACTACGGGAACTACCAGGGCATTCCCTATCTCGTCTACCCCTCATTGTCGCTGGTCTCGTTACGCACCATGCTTGCTCAAGGAGGACCGCCCGACCCACTCACCGTCGGCCAGTTCCTACGCCAGCTTAGCGGTACGCTCGAATATGCCCACGAACGCGCGGTCCTCCATCGCAATCTCTCCACCAGCAGCATCTTTCTGTACAATAAACAGAGGCTGCTGATCTCAGAGTTTGGCCTCTTGCGCATGCGTGAAGCAGCTCAGCTAGCCACGATCGTGCAGGGCAGCGGGGCGCAGATACGCTACGATGGCAGCAGCGAGGGCAGTTCACCGGAGCAATTGCAAAATCAGTCGGTCGATACCTATTCAGACGTTTACGCGCTGGGTGCTGTGTTGTACCGGATGCTCACGGGCCAGCCTCCTTTTGCAGGCACCACGCGCGATGCCATTATGGAGCAGCACCTCTATGCAGAAGTGCCACCGATCAGGAGATGGCGCGGCGACCTGCCCGCCGAACTGGATCAGGTGATCGCACGGGCAATGGCAAAAGAGCCACAACAGCGCTTCCGCCGCCCGAGCGAACTAACGCTGGCCTATTACAAGATCGTCGCCCCGGATCAGATGGCGGCAACCAATATTGCCACTGGCGACCTCAGTAGCCGCACCCCATCGACCAACCCACGCATGGAAAAGCAACCAACCGTTATTAAGCCTCCAGCACAACGACCGGTCGATGCCTCGCGCCGTCGCCTGATGACGACGTTGATCAGTTCAGGCACCGGCATTGGCGTTGCTGCATTACTGCTCACCTTCGGCCCTCGCTTCCTGCGCGGCACGCCCTCAACCAACGGAGCAATGGCAAATGGTGCGACCACCCAGGCAACGCAGCCTCCCACTCAGGCCAAAGCCACACAGCCTCCCGCTCAGGTTAAACAGGGAGGAAAGGTTCTGGCAAAAACCGCAGATATTCCGGTAAATAGCGCAAAAACGTTTTCTATCGCGAATCAGAAAAATCCAGGACTCCTGATTCACTTACCTAATAACCAATTTGTCGCGTTTGACTCAACATGTACCCATGAGCAATGCGCTGTAGATTATAATAATCAGGACAAGATGTTGGAATGCCCTTGTCATGGTGCCGTTTTTGATCCTGCCAAAGGCGCTGCAGTAGTGCAAGGACCAGCACATACACCTTTAACGGCGATCAAAATATCAGTCAATGCGGATGGCACGATCACCCAGGTGTGATACGGCCTTCCATCGGTTTTTACACGATGGGCAATCATAACGATCTCACTACCAACACATGAGACCTCTTGTGGTCGCCCCGATGCATCTGGAGGATTTGATGAGATGGCAGAGCAGACGGGTCCAACCTACCTGATTATCGGAAATGGCATCGCTGGCATTACGGCGGCAGAAATCTTGCGAAGCGAAGATTCTGCCGCCACGGTTGCCGTGATTGCAGATGACCCCTTTCCCGTTTATTATCGTCCCGCCCTGAAAGACTATCTGGGCGGGCGTGTGCGCGAAGACAAATTATGGGCCAGGCCAAGAAGTTTTTATCAAGATCATAGCATTCTCTTCCATGCCGACCGCGTTGTCGGTATCCAGCCCAACCAACATATCGTCTACTTGCAGAGTGGACGCCGCCTGGGTTATCATCGCCTGCTTCTGGCAAATGGCGCACGAGCAGCACAACTCTCCTGCCCCGGCCTCGACCTCAACGGCGTGACGACGTTACGCACGGTGGATGACTATCAGAAAATTTTGAGCCGGCTCAACACGGTCCGGCGCGTAGTCGTCAGTGGCAGTGGTACCCTGGCTCTGGAAACAGTTGAGACGCTGCGCCATCGCGGTTTCGCCGTCACTCATCTGCTACGCCGCCGCACGATCTGGTCCGAAGTACTGGACGCCACCTCGTCTGATCTGGTTCTCCATGAAGTCCAACGCGATGGCATCGATGTACGCATGGAAGATGAGATAGCGGAGATTACGGGCAAGAATGGCGAGGTTACGGGTGTGGTGACCAAGAACGGAGAACGCATCGCCTGCGAAATGGTCATCGTCGCCATCGGCATCGAACCCATCATCGATTTTGCGCAAAGTAGCGGCATCGCCTGCGGTCGTGGCATTCGCGTCGATAGCAGGATGCACACAAGCGTTCCCGATATCTATGCGGCAGGCGATATTCTGGAAACAAAAAATGAGGTCACACAGCGGACCCGCGTGATCGGACAATGGTATCCGGCCATCCAGCAGGCGCGTGCCGCCGCCTACAGCATGCTCGATCTGCTCGACACTGATCATTCTTTCAGCAACAGCACCTTTTATAACGCCACCTTTCTCTATGGGCTGGATTTCGCCTCGGTCGGCATCACCAACATCACTGGTTTTCAGGAAGTGGTCGCGCCACCAAAGCCGCGCACGTATCGCAAGGTGTTACTGAGAAACGGCGTCCCGGTGGGTATGCTCTCGCTGGGGGACCGCAAACAGGCGCTCGCCTTTAAGCAGGCCATCGACGCAAAGGTCAATCTCTCGCCAGTCCTGGACCGTCTGTTTGACGACGACTTCAAGCTGGGCGATTGGCTCACGAAACAAGGGGTTCCACCGGCCCGGCTTGGCGTTACGCGCTCCGGCGACAGAATCGTGCAACAGGTCGCTTATCCCGGGAGTACAGCCCCCATCGGCCCTGGTGGTCTCAAAGAGCAGCAGCCAATGGAGTCGCTCCTGGTGCCACAATCGGAGTATGCTCGGGCTTTGCAACTTTCGGAGACGCGCCTGAGCCAGACGCGCGTGGTCAGTATTGGCCGCCAGCCCGGTATCACGCTCTTGATCGACGAGGGAACGGTTTCGCGCCGCCACGCCGAGATCAGCTACGCCAACGGACAATACATCCTGCGCGACGCGGGCAGCAGCAATGGCACGTTTGTAAATGGTCGGCGACTGGCTGCACAAAATCCCTATATACTGCAGCCCGACGACGTTGTGCGCTTCGGCACAAAGGTAAAATTCACCTTTACACAACGCGCCATCAGTCCCAAAGCGAAGGCGGCGATGACCGGCATCACCATGATTGGCCTGCCCTATGATCCGCGCAAGGACAACGCGCCGCTGGGGCTGCCCGTCCTCAGCCCGGATGGTTCGCTGTTACTGCCCGGCACACAGGTTCCCGTTCCCGCCAATATCGTCACCGCGCTCAAGAGCTATCCAGCACTCCTGGTGGTCAAAAATGCGTCCCAGGCCCCCCAGGTCTGTCTGCTTCAGAAAGGCAAGCACACATTGATTGGACGCGATGAAGAGAACGATATTGAGATTATGGACGTAGCCGTTTCGCGTCGCCATGCCGAAGTGCTGCCAGGGCCAGAAGGCTTTTATGTGCGCGACCTCGGCAGCAGCAACGGAGTGATCGTCAATCAGACGCCGATCGACAACCCGTACCAGCTTTCGCACGGGGATCGCATCACGATCGGCGGCCATCTGATCTACTTTATTCATCTCCAGGCGCATTTGCAAAACGCGGGGCAACAGCTCAATTCTCCGCTAAAAGCATACGCGGCGGCTATGCCACAGGTAGAGGGAACGATCAAAGTGGGAGCGGTGGCGGCGCAACATACGTCTGCTCGCATGCCAGCAGCCAGCCAGCAGAGTCCGCAAGGTCAATCGTCCTCCATCGTCATCTGCCAGAAGTGCGGCATGGTAAATACACGGATCGCCCGTTTCTGCGCAAGCTGTAGCGCTCCGCTGGCAACCGGCATGCTCGGATATTGAGGTAATTTATGCAATCAGCCAAACAACCTTTTCTCGTGGGCATGACCCATCGCACAGATGTACGCCCTCTCACCGAAGAGGAGGTACGCTTTGAAATCGATATGTGCATCGGCTGCGACCGCTGTATGCGAGCCTGCCCGGTCCCGCTATCAGCAATGGTGAACATTGCCGATTTGAATAGAGCGACAACTTCAGATGATGTTGCCGAACACATGGCACGCTTTACCGACGAATGCGTGATGTGCGGCTCCTGCGTCCCTGTCTGCCCGGTCGATAACCATCGTGATCTGTTGATGCTCTCGCTCAAGCAGCGACTGGGGATCTCGTGGGATGGCAAGGTCGATATGCAGCGTGTGCTGGGCTATCTGCCAGAGGGCTGGGATATTCCCCTGCTGCTCAGTCGGCTCAGAGAGCAGCCTATGTTCAGCGATTCACGACTGATACCCGATAACTACCTGCTACACTTTGTCGCAACCTCGAAGATGCGTACGGTGCTGCCCGGCACGGTCCTCATGCGCGAGGGCGAGTTTGGACGCGAGATCTATTTCATTCTCGAAGGACGCTTTGACCTCTCCTCGACCGGTCTGGATGGCGAAGAACTGCCCATAGCGGTCCTGCGGCGTGGCGAATACATGGGCGAGCATGGCATGCTCACCGGGCAGCCACGTAATGCCACCGTACGCGCTCAGACGGCGGCGGTGGTACTGGAGGTCCCGGAACAGGTCTTGCAGCGCCTGATGGAGATTGTTCCCGCCGTGCAGAGCTTCTTTGAACAGCTCAGCGCGACCCGCTCGATTGAAGCAATCATGAAGCGCATGTCGCTGTTCCAGGGAGTCGCCGTCGTCGATCTGCGCCAGCTCGCTGAACAGGCCATCACCAGACGCTACGACCGCGACGATAAGCTTTTCACCGAAGACAACAAAGGACAACCGGCCCGCGAGACGCTCCATATCCTGCTCGAAGGTTTCGCTAAGGTTGCACGCCGCACGGTTGCTGGCACGGGCCGCGATAAGGGCAACGAGCGCATCATCGCCTACCGTCAGAATGGCGACTACTTTGCCGGTGGCCTGGATATGCTGGGAGACCGTCGAGCCGTGACCGTCACGGCTATCAACCGCGTCACAGTGGCCGAGATACCACGTGTGCCGCTGCTCACGCTGCTGACACGCTATCCCGAGGTCAATCAGCGCTTCCAAGAGCGCCTGCGCCTCTATCACGATACAAAGGTAGCAGCCTATAGCGCGATCTTTGAGCCGTTTGACACGGGGCAACTCAAGAAAGAAGCGGAGGCCGTCAACCCGCTCTCAGACGCCGCCGCACGCGCCAGCCTGCACTCACTGGTCAGCGATGGCGTCGTCGAAGGCACCGAAGTCCTGATTATCGATCTCGACAAATGTATCCACTGCAACGAATGCGAAGAGGCGTGCGAACGTCGCCACGGCCATTCGCGCATGAACCGCTCCGGCATGGTTGTGGGCAATATCAGTATCGCCACCGCCTGTCGGCAATGTCAGGACCCGGTATGTATGCTCTGTAGCCGGGCCGGGATTGCGCGTATGCCAAGCGGCGAGATCTACATCACGGAAAGCTGCATCGGCTGCGGTATCTGCGCCGAGCGCTGCCCATACGACAACATCTCGATCATGGCGCTTGAAGAAGAGGAAACCATCTCGCGCTCGGCCTGGCAACAATTTAGCAGCTTCTTCACGAAGGGCGGCGGGAAAGAGCGTGGGCGTAAGGTCTTGCCAATGGCCGCGCCGGGTCCGCTGGATCAGTCGCAACCTCGGGATGCATATGGTGAGATGCGCAAAAAGATCGCCATCAAATGTGATCTGTGCGCAGGCTACGACAATCAAGCATGCGTCCAGGCATGCCCGATGGGGGCAGCACTACGCGTCAACCCCATTACATTCTTTGGCTCAACCGAGGAAATTCTACGTAAACGCGCGAAATAACCCTCGCTTCGTAGTTGCGCGACTGTATCGCGCTGGTAGCACTTCTCT
>JAICIM010000098.1 GCA_025928885.1 Ktedonobacteraceae bacterium
ACCTTCACCAGCACATTGTCGTTGACCAGTTGCAGGGTGTCCATATCGCCGGTATAAATGATCGTATCGACCCCTTGCTGCCTGGCCTGAACCGAGAGCGTTCCCAGCACATCGTCGGCCTCGAAGCCATCTTTTTCATAGATCTGAATCCCAAACGCCTGCACCATCTCGCGAATACGCCCAAATTGTGGCCTCATGTTATCGGGCAGAGTTGGCCGATGCGCCTTATACTCACTGTATTGCTGATGGCGAAAGGTGGGAGTAGGACGGTCAAAGGTCACGGCGATATAATCCGGCCTCTCTTCCAGCAGCGCTTTCATCAGCATAGAGGTAAAGCCAAAAGTTGCATTCACCGGCTCTCCCGAACTGGTGGAGAGATCCTCCGGCACAGCATGAAAGGCACGATGAATGATGGCATGTCCATCAATCAGCACCAGTTTTTTCCGCTTCGTTTCTTGTGTCATAGCAATGAACCCGTTCTCTCTCTATTTATACCCACTATTTTAGACTATTCTTTGTCTCAGGCCAAAACACGGTAATTGCCATCAATCCTCGTCTCTTGAAATGCCAACCAGAAAATACAGTATACCTCTGATTCTTCGCTTTGTCATAAAGCCTGAAGAAGCCAGGCAGGACGCAGGAGACGGTAAGATTATTCTCAGGGTTACAGCACGTCTCCTGCCAGTGGCATTTGCTACTGCTGTATTTTACTGTGTTTGTGTCGAGATGTATAGTATAGTTAACTGGCAGGCAGTGTTGCAAAGTTCACATGTAGCATCATTAAGAATACACAATGATGCAAAGTGGCAAGCAGAAGAGCCACAAAGTAGCATGGGTTGAATGCTACGCTTCCAGTCAGAGGAACCGCCTTCAGACGGTCCTGTGGGTGTTGCACGTAGATGATTGCAAGTTGAAGAGGCGGAAAATCGATGTTTCATCGCAGAACGTCATTTCAAGAACACATCAGAATGGTGAAGGAGATAACACTATGACTGAAGAAACACGCGAAGAATTGTTAACCGTCAGAGAAGTTGCCAAACGCTTGCGCGTTGACGACACAACCGTACGTCGGTGGATCAAGAGCGGCGCTCTGGAAGCCATCACGCTGCCGCATCGGGGGAAACGCCAGGCGTATAGAATCAAAAAGACAACGCTCGATAAGTTGCTCACCAGCAGCGTTCCAGCAAGCTAGGTAACACCTCAGTAGAACGTCCTTCCCCTTTTGCTTGCATCAAGGACACGTCACAGTGTTGCTCAGCGAAAGGTGAATAGCACACATCCTCATGTGGCTGATACGAAGGATGGAGGCTCACCGCAAACGTACGCCATCTGTTGATAGCGCTACCTCCATCCTCATCAGGCAATGTCTATACCTCTATGTGCTTAAAAATAAATATATGCCGATATACATTGGGAGTACACTAAAAAAGGAGAGAGTACTACATTCCTTCCAGCACAAGAGAAAAGTGAATGGAGAGAAAGAGAGCAGCTATGAAAATTGCAATTACTGGTGGGGCTGGTTTTATTGGAGCGCATCTCACCCGATCTTATTTAGATGCAGGGCATGATGTCCTGATTATTGATAATCTTTGTCGGGGATCACGCGAGGACGTTGATCCCCGCGCTCGTCTCTATGAAATCGATGTGCGCGACAAAAAATTACGCCATATCTTACAGCAGGAGCGGCCCGAACTCGTCAGCCACCATGTCGCGCAGTGGCAACACCATCTACCATTTGAACAGGCGCTTCCCGATGCCGATGTCCATATTCACGGCCTGCTAAATGTTCTGAATTCTTGTATTGATGGATCAGTCAAAAAGATTATTTTTGCATCAGGTGGTAACGACATCTATGGACAGGTGGAGGCCAATCGACTACCGCTCTCTGAAGAGACGCCACTCTGCCCACAACAATCAATCGATATTAGCCGGACAGCCTGTGAGTGGTATGTTCGTTATTATCACCGCTACTATGGCTTACAATACACGATTTTGCGCTATGCCAGCGTTTATGGCAATAGCATTGCTAGCACCGATCTGAGACATCCCATCAACTATTTTATCAGCCAGTTGGCAGAGCAACACCGCCCCATCATTCGTGGTACAGGCGAAGAGCAACATGATCACATCTTTATCGACGACGTGATCAAGGCGAACCATAGCGTCATGACCCAGGGCAATAATCAAACGCTCCATATCAGCACAGGCCAGGGCTATACGCTCAACCAGCTCTATCAGCTGGTGGCAACGACCATGCAAAGCACATTGCAACCCGTTTATCTTTCAGGCCCGCTCACTCACGCGACAATAGCGCTGGATAACACACGAGCCAAACAGCTCTTGAACTGGCAACCAGAAGTAAGCCTACAAGAAGGGATCTATCATACTGTCAAACGGACATACAGTAGTCAAAAGATCACTGAACCGCTCAGTATTGAACGCCTCCCCCTCACAGCAAACATCCTTGAAGATTTACAAGCAATCGGTTCGTAGCTTTACCATTACAACTTCTGTTCGTAGTTGCGCGACTTTATCGCGCCGTGGTCCCATTGTAGAGTGTGAACCCAGCACGATAAAGCCGCGCAACTACGAAACATATTACCGTTTTTGAGAATGAAAATCCGTTTATTCTAGCTCAGCAGCTTTTGCCCTAATAATTGCAAGCGAAGGGACCTCTCGATAGCCGGGCATCTGTTCCGCATATTTTCCCGTAGCAATCGGCTCTACCATCCGTTCCAGGGCAAAATCGGCTGCAGCAAGAGCATTGAGATAGGTGCTCAGCATACGATGATAAGCTCCCACACGGGTCCGTATACCCCCACCAGCTGATCTCCAGAAGCGCTCCTGAAAATAGCCTTTTACTATTCGCCCGGCCTGCTGCTCGGTTGCATCCAACCATTGCGCATCGGGACCGGTAAAACAGGGATGCGTGATGGCGAAGACAAACCAGCCGCCGGGTTTGAGCAGCCGCCGACAGGTGCGGAATACCGCCTCGCTATCGGGAATATCCATCAGGGCTAGAATACAGATCGCCCCATCAAAGCTGCTCTCAGTCAGGGAAGCACCAATCTGAGCATCATCAACGCCATAGACAATGCCCAGTGGCTCCTGCTCCTCATATTATCGTGCTAATGCAATCTGTTGCTCTGCCAGATCAACGCCTATGATGTGCGCACCTCGCCGGGCCAGCTCACGCGCAAACCAACCCTGACCACAAGCAAGGTCGCAAATAGTCTGTCCCTGCACAAGATCAAGCAAGGACTGTAGCGCAGGCAATACAACATCTGCATAGATGGGCTGCTCTTGCAGATACCGATCATACCATACGGCAATATCATTATAGGCTGCATTCGTCACCGGTTGCTCCTTTTGCATGTCTCTGAACAGAAAAAAAAGTCGTAGCTGAAGA
Organism: Ktedonobacteraceae bacterium; assembly: GCA_025928885.1. Taxonomy (GTDB): domain Bacteria; phylum Chloroflexota; class Ktedonobacteria; order Ktedonobacterales; family Ktedonobacteraceae; genus JAICIM01. The sequence continues at coordinate 3,410 of JAICIM010000098.1, forward strand.
TCTTCTCTTCAACTACGACCCACAGCTTGCAATGATGCTACTTTTCTTAAGAGGGACGGCTACTGTTGCAAACCACTCACAACGCGAGCGTATTTCTCAGCCAACGCCTGAGCCTGCTCATTCGAGACCGACTCGGCCACGACATGGAAGAGCGGACTATCGGCATCAGGCAGCACAAGCACCCACTCTTTGCCAAGATCAATTTTGATGCCATCAATTGGCTTGGCGCGGCGTTCGCGATACTGCTCACTCAAGATACGCATCACCTTCCCTTTATGTTCCCAGGGGCAGGTAACACGCGTGGTGCTCATATAGTACGTGGGCAAGTCATCGACAACTTCAGACAGCTTCATCTCGAAAAGTGCTAATAGCTCTAAGAGCTTGGCAATCGCCAACATGCCATCAAAGGCCGGTTGCAAGGCCGGGAAGACGAAGCCGCCGCGACCATCACCAACAAGCACAACCCCTTCGCGACCGGCAGCGGTCATCAACGCATGGGGCATCACCTTTGTATGCTGGATGTAGCCATCATAGCGTTTCGCGATATGCTGCAAGGCGCTGGGAGCAGTAACGGGTGCCGCCACAGTTCCTCCACGATGCTGGCGCAAGAACAGACTGGTCATGACGGCCAGCATCTTTGTGCCATCAAGGATACGCCCCCGATCATCGACCACCCAGATCAGTTCGCCACCTGGATCAATACGAATGCCCATATCCATATTCAAAGCTGAGCTGATCGTTGCCAGGCGCTGCATATCCTTGCCCAGCTCATCGCGGGTGCGCACCGCAGGAGCCTCATCGGTTCCGGCGTTGAGCATGATTACTTCGCAACCAAGATGGTTGAGGATATTTGGCAACGACTGCGTGGTGCTGCCATGCGCATAATCAACGACCAGATTGAATTTACGCGCCCGGACAGCCTCGTAATTGACAACTCTACTGAAGCCCTCAAGGTAGTTGCCCAGCACATCAGAATTACTCAGTACGTCAATCGCTCCGATATCATCCAGATAGACCCGGCGATAATCCTCGCGGAAGAATAAATTCTCGATCTTGCGCTCGGTTGCCTTATTGATATCCATCCCGTACTGGTCGAAAATTCTAATATCCACCACACGCTGATCGAAGGGCGAGACCCGCACGTGGACACCGCCGACCGCATCGGTATTGCGAATAAAATGGCGAGCAACTGGGATAGGTACCTGATTGATATCATGCACGTGGATGCCAGCTGAGGGAACGCCCGCGTTGATGGCACGCTTAATCATACGCGAGGTACGATAGGCATCGCGATTCAGACAGACAGATGCGCCACGCGGCAGGATCGCGCCATACGCCGCACCCAGCTTAGTCGCGAACTCTGGCGTCAGATCGATATTGACAAGACCGGTGACGCCATGCCGACTGAAGAGACCGCGACGACCCTGCGATCCCCAGATGATACTGGTATTGATCACCGCCCCGGCTTCAATCTCTTTGTCAGGCCAGATCTTGACATTCGGCTGAATAATCGCGCCGTCCTGGATAATCGAGTTATCGCCGATCACCGACCCCTCAAACATCACCGCCTTACTTTTGATGCTGGTAGAGGAGCCAACGATCGCACCGCGCAGTTCTGAGCGCTCGCCAACGTACGAACTGTTCCAGACAATACTACGATCGACCTGAGCGCGTTCATCGATAATCGTGTAGTGACCGATAGTGCTGGGACCATGAATAATCGCGCCCGAACGGACCTTACAGTCATGGGCCAGATAGATAGGGCCATAGAGCTGGCTATCAGGAGCGATCTCAACGCCTTCTTCACACCAGATATTGCCGCCAATATTTTTGGCCGGAATCTCAATATCGACCTGCCCCTGCAAAGCTTCCGCATTGGCCCGCATATACTCGCTCAGGTTCCCCACATCGCACCAGTAGCCCTTTGGAGCAACGTAGCCATAGATGGGATCTCCCTGCTTGAGCATCTGGGGGAACAGCTCCTGGCTGAAATCGAACTGCTTATTTTTCTCAAAGTAAGTGAAGATTTTAGGATCGAGGACGTAGATCCCTGTATTGATCGTATCGCTAAAAACTTCGCCCCAACTGGGTTTTTCTAAGAATTGTGTGATATGGCCCGATTCGTTGGTGATGATCACGCCATATTCAAGAGGATTATGTACATGAGCAAGCAATAAGGTGGCAAGGGATTTCTTCTCATGATGGTATTTGATGAGATCGGTCAAATTATAGTCGGTAAGGGCATCACCACTGATCACCAGAAATGGCTCAGTGAGATGCTCTTCTGCATTTTTGACGCTACCTGCCGTACCAAGTGGCACATCCTCCCGCGAGTAGGTGATGCGCATACCAAATTGAGAACCATTGCCAAAGTAATCTTCTATATTGCTCGCCAGATATTGAACCGTAACAACGACCTCAGTAATACCATGACGCTTCAAAAGGTTGAGAATGTGTTCCATTACCGGCTTGCCGACAATAGGGACCATAGGCTTAGGGCGCTGAATCGTGAGTGGTCGTAGCCTCGATCCTTCTCCACCGGCCATTACAACCGCTTTCATAGAGGCCTCCCTTGCACAAGAGCAACCGGCAGCAATCAGGTTGCCCACTTCCAAGATAGAGGAAACACAAGGACGACGTAGCAATGCCACGCCGTCCCATCTGCTCCACTATTTTCAGTGTACAACATCGTCAAAGAGCCTCGCAAGGTAAAGCCTCGCATCTTCAGAGAGGCAAAAAACTTCGTCCGCAAGAACTGCGATCGCTACCACTCGCTCAAGCGACCATGCTCTACAAGCCATCGTATAAAACGATGATGGTTTGTTTCTTCAATAGCTCGTTGTATAGCACGTTGTTCCTGATATTGCTCTTGAAGCTGGATCAATTGAAAAGCTTCATCTACTGAAAAACCCTCATCCAGGAGGGAATCGATGAGCAAATCAAGGTATTGTTGTTGCTGCATATATAACTCCTCCTTATGTCTCGTCCACCTACGTTCGCAAGATGAAAACGTTCGATGTAATTCAATGTGCTTCCCGACGTACTCCCAACATACAAAACGTGGTATACACCCATAGCACTCATCGGGTTCCATTGTTCTTGATCCTAGCAACCACAGAGTCAGGGTATTAAAGAGCGCGGCCCCTCCTCTTTTCATTGTGATATGCAAGCATGGACAGAAACGACGTGGAGTATGAGAGTAGCGGAGTGGATAAACATGAAAGACCCGACCACACTACCCTCTTGAATGCTACTGTAATAAGTATAGCTTATGAGGGAACCTTTTTGCCAGAAGAAAGGGAAGGAATTTGCGAAATACGGAAAAAGACGGGGAAGAACATCCGCATTTCGGACCTTTTCACGTTGGAAAACAATACATTCGTACAGAATTACACGCAAATACACCCTGAGAGGCCACTTCAGCAAGGACCGCCACGAGAAGCACTGAGAGGCGCGGACATGCCTTCAATTGCCCCAGGATTCGTTACGAATATAATGTTTGATCTCCTCCTCGTTATCATAATAGTAACTGATCGCATCATAGACCTGAGCCAGAGTGAGCCGTTGGTTGACCGCGATCACTTCAGGGTCCTGGCCGCTCTCAAACATGAGGATGATATGACGAACCCCTGTACGAGTACCCTCCACAATCGGCTCACCGCCATATAGGGTGGAATCGCGAACAATATATGGGTGAGCGGTGCGTTCTATCGCCATAAAGAACCTCCTCCAATCAGATACTTCTTTCTACATTACATGATAACACATACAGGTAGCAACCAGGAGATAGAGGCCACCCAGCTGCGCGTAGCAGATATACAACGGAGCATCGTAGCTCTACCACTCTCGACTATTTTTATTTGAAACTCCCAGGCAAGGCATCGCATCCATTATATAAGATATGCAGCCCTACATATCCAAAAAATACAGGGAGGCGATTTCACACAATATTCACAGAGAATGCTAGAGTATAAAACGGCCAGAGGAGCGGATTTGTAACACATTTTACCAGCACATATTTTATGAGTTTTCGGCAAAAGCTTGACAACAGTTAAAATCCTCTGGTACAATAGCGTCATCGAAAGGAGGTGGTGTGTAATGGATCAACCTAGTCGCTGCACAAGCAGCGAGGTAAAAGATTTTCACACCTTCCTGAAGAGAGGGATTCGGCGCTAGTTCGCTACGCCCACTCTTCACACCTGGCTGAGCCTGGTGAGGGTTGGAAAAACAACTGGCAGGTTGTGAACTTCTTCCTGCTTGTGCGGCACCCCCAGAGCAAAGGTGGACAAAAGATTCAGCCTTGCTCTGGGTTTTTTGTACATTTATATATCTCGACGAGAGAGAATACCTGAACTCAATCAAATACCCCGGCCCGTTTCTCAGGCACATATCATTATTACGTGCATATTTCGCGGGCGTGCTTCTTATTTCACATCGTGAGGTCTGTCTGAATAGAACGCGCGATGTTGAGCATAAAAAGAATCGATAGATAGAAGTGGTAGAGCGTGAAGGAGTTAGCGGCCACACCATCCAGTCAACTCAACCTTGAAGCATTGCAAGGGCAACTGGATACTCGGTTTTTCGGTAGAAACAGTCGTTTAGTATATGTACCGGTCGTAGATTCGACCAACATCCTGTCAATGCAGCTGGCTCGTCAAGGGACAGCAGAAGGGACGGTGGTACTTACCGACAGTCAAACGGCTGGCAAAGGTCGGCTAGGGCGACAGTGGTTAGATGTACAGTATTGTCACGTCCTCTCATCCACGATACTCCGCCCGGCGTTTTCACCTTATTTACTGGTTATGATCGCTTCTCTGGCCGTCGTTAACGCGATTTCCAGCGTCTCTCAGGTTGTCGCATCTATTAAATGGCCTAATGATATCCTCATTGGCAACCGAAAAGTCGCTGGCATTTTAATCGAAACCAGCCATGACCAGAACGGTCGTATGCTTGCCATTGTGGGCATAGGCGTTAACGTCAACGGGCTACGCGATCAGCTCGCTAGTAACCAATTGACGACCAGTACTGCCCCCGACCTGCAAAGGCCAGGAGCACTTGCTACCACACTACAGACCGAATGCGGCCATGTAGTGAACCGAGAAACTCTTATTGCCCATCTGTTGCATCACCTTGAATCCCTATATCTGGGCTTGCAGCAGGAGGCGCACGAACCAGTAGCGATGGTCAACCAGTCCACCTCCCGGTTGATACGGGAACAGTGGCGTAGTCAACTCTCAACGCTTGGTCGTCACATTGAAGTGCGACAAGGAAATACTATCGTCAGCGGAGTCGCTGAAGACGTGGATGAAACTGGAGGGCTGTTACTCCGAAATCATTCAGGTCTGCAAGTCAGCATTACCTGGGGGGATATTGGATACCTCACAGAATAAGCTGGCAACATACTACTACCTGGTTCGAGGGAGTTAGCCTCAACCAGATGAATGAGGGGAACAGAAGATGGAGACACAGGACGTATTCCTCACAACTGAAGGACGGCAACGCGCAATTAGTCAGCTAGAACTTCTACGCACAGAAGGACGAGCGAAGGTTGCTCAATACCTGCACGAGGCCAAAGAGTCAGGAGATGTCATCGATAATGCTGCTTATGAGGACGCCAAAAACGAACAGGCTCGTCTGGAAGGCCGCATTATAGAACTTGAGCAGCTGCTGGCAAAAGCCAAGCTGATCGATCACAAACACACAGATGTCGTTTCTCTCGGCTCGGTTGTTCACCTGTGTACAAGCGATGATCGCGAGTACAAATATACACTCGTGGGAGCCTTTGAAGCCAATCCATCAGCCGGGCGCATCTCCAACGAATCGCCAGTTGGCAGAGCACTGCTTGGCCGCAAAGCAGGTGAGCTTGTCATTGTCTCAACGCCCGGCGGGGTCAAGGAGTATACCATTCTCTCAATTGAGTAACACGCTCTCAATATAAGCAGCTTCAACCGACCTGTGTTGCGACTTCCTAAAGCCACACAGGCCGGTCTTTTTTATGCCAGAACATGTTACAATGAAGACACACGGTGCCACCTTCCCACAACTATACGCAATTATTCACTTGCATGCTCAAGTGTAAAATCATAGAGAGAGAAGAAATATGGCAGACGAAAGGGAGATACGCCTCCAGCGCCTTCAAACCTTGCGCGAACAGGGGATCAATCCTTACCCCAATGATGCACAACGCACACATACAATCGCGAATGTCTTACAACATTTCGATGAACTGGCCGGACCAGACGGCTCTTTTACGCTGGTCGGACGCATCCGCTTGCTACGCGAAATGGGCAAGGCAGCGTTCGCCAAAATTGAGGACGGAACCGGCAGCATCCAGGTCTATTGTCGCATCAACGATCTGGGAGCAGAGGCTTACCGCACAATCAAACTGCTCGATCTGGGCGACTTTATCGAGGTGACAGGCTTCCTGTTCATCACGCGCACGGGTGAGCGCACGCTGCACGTGAAAAGCTACCGCCTGCTTGCCAAAGGTCTGCGCCCGCTGCCAGAGAAATATCACGGCCTGGAAGATCGGGAGCTACGCCAGCGCAAGCGCTATCTGGATCTGATCGCGAACGGCGACGAAGCCAGACAGGTCTTCATTATTCGCAGCCGCACGATTACAGCCATGCGGCGCTATCTGGACGAACATGACTTTATCGAGGTTGAAACCCCCATGCTGCAACCTCTCTACGGCGGTGCGACGGCGCGACCTTTTATCACCCATCACAACACGCTGGATCGCGACCTCTATCTGCGCATCGCCATCGAACTGTATCTGAAACGCCTGATTGTGGGCGGTTTTGAGCGCGTCTACGAGATTGGACGCAACTTCCGCAACGAGGGGATTGATCGCAGCCACAACCCCGAATTTACGATGATGGAATGCTATCAGGCCTACGCCGACTACAACGACATGATGCACCTGGTAGAAGAGATGATCGCCTTCATCGCTCAGCAGGCCAAAGGTAACACACATATCACCTATCAGGGGACGGAGATTGATCTAACGCCGCCCTGGCCGCGCATTCCATTATTAGAGGCCATCAGCAAATATACCGGCATCAACGTCGCACAGTTCCCGGATAGAGATGGTCTGGCAGCTGAGATGCGGGCCAGAGGATACGAGGCCGATCCTAAGCTAAGTCGTGGCCGCCTGATCGACGATCTCAAGGGGGCGATGTTTCGCCAGGGCATTCCAGAGCTGCGACAGGCATTGTTCCTGATCGACTATCCTCTGGATGTCTCGCCGCTCACCAAGCAGCATCGCACCAAGCCAGGACTGGTTGAGCGCTTCCAACCATTTATCGGCGGCCTGGAATGTGGCAACGCGTTTACCGAGCTGAACGATCCGCTCGATCAGCGTGCGCGTTTCGAGGATCAGATGCGGCAACGCTCGCGTGGTGACGACGAGGCCCAGGTGCTCGATGAAGATTTTCTGGAAGCGCTAGAAATAGGGATGCCTCCCACCGGCGGTATCGGCCTCGGCATTGACCGCCTGGCTATGCTCATGGCCGATCAGGAGTCCATCCGCGACGTTATCCCATTCCCCACCATGCGCAAAACAGCAGAAGAACAGCAATAAAACCGTGTCGTAGTTGCGCGACTTTATCGCGCTTGATCGGCTTGTAAGTTGGTTTGAGGGCGCGATAAAGTCGCGCAACTACGACGCATCTGGTAAATCAGGCCAATCAAGCTCAATAATCAAGATATCTTACTTCATTTAACAGCACATGTATACTGATATATAGATCAAGAATTTTTTGGAATAAAGGCTGCTTATGCACATCTTTATAAAAAATATTGCCTCCACCCTGCTCGACTTCATCTTTCCACCGCGCTGCTTTCTCTGCAAACGCGATGGACCTGTCCTCTGTACGACCTGTCTGGCAACACTACAACCTCTATCGCTGCCGCGTTGCCAGCACTGCCATACGGTTTTAATGACAAACGGTACCTGCCGACAGTGCCGGGAACATCCCTTGCGCCTGAGTGGATTACGCACGTTTAGCACATATCGAGAGCCGTTGCGCACATGCATTCATGCGCTCAAATATGAGGGTCGCCGACAGCTGGCAGAGCCGCTGGGACGATTGCTGGCAGAGGCGTATAGCAACTACAAACTTCGGGCAGATGTTATCCTGCCGGTCCCGCTGCACACCAGCCGTCAACTAGAGCGGGGCTACAATCAGTCGGCGCTACTGGCCGCAGCTTGCGCACAACATTTGCACATCGCCTATCGCGATGACCTGCTTGCTCGTCAACGCGCAACACGCCCACAGGTTGGTCTGAGCCTGCGAGAGCGCTCACAGAATGTGACGGGGGCCTTTGAGCCAACACGTACCTTTACGGCTGCAACCAAAGCATTTGCCAGGCGTAGAATTCTTATCATAGATGATGTCTGTACCACCGGGTCCACCATCGAAGCATGTGCAGATGCACTATTTGCAGCAGGAGCACGCTCAATCTGGGGCCTGGTATTGGCGCGTCCCGACACTGGATAGATAGTGTGCTATAATAAAGCACACAAGATTTATATATAATTGTCAGGTAGCATCCATTGACTTTATAACCAACAACTCTTGCTACCCACTACTTGCCTGATATATTAGAGAGGAGCCTCAATGTCAAATAACGGGAAATTGCTCAGAACGGGCGTTTTCTGGCTCCTGATCGCAGCGATCGTCATTATCATTGCTGTGGTCATTTTCCGTCCACAAGCTGAAACTACTTCGGTCAATGTGTCAACAATTTTACAGCATGTGAAGAATGACACGGCACAAGGGAAGAAGGATACATTGAGCGTGGGCAGCGATACGCTGACGCTCGTACGAGGACAAACGCCAAATGCTCCCCGCGAATCCGCTACCATCAATCCCAGCTTTGACATCACCAGAGTACTGAAAGATAACAATATCAATTACGCAAACAATCCTGATCTGGTTCTACAATATGAAATCCCCAACCCGTTGTGGGGCTGGCTCAGCGCATTAGGCGGGCTGATTCCCCTGATCTTTTTAGGCGCTCTCATCATCTTTATGCTCCGGCAGGCCCAGGGAACAAACAACCAGGCGATGTCATTTGGCAAGAGCCGGGCGCGTATGTTTATGGGGAATAAACCAACCGTTACCTTTAATGATGTAGCAGGAGTAGAAGAGGCCAAGCAGGAACTACAGGAGATCGTTGAGTTCCTCAAATATCCCGAAAAGTTTGCTGCCCTCGGCGCTCGCATTCCAAAGGGACTACTGCTGGTCGGCCCTCCAGGAACCGGTAAAACGCTGGTCTCACGGGCGGTTGCCGGCGAGGCGGGCGTTCCCTTCTTCAGCATCAGCGGCTCAGAATTCGTCGAGATGTTTGTCGGCGTTGGCGCAAGCAGGGTGCGTGATCTCTTCGATCAGGCCAAACGTAACAGCCCATGCATCGTGTTTGTCGATGAGATCGATGCGGTAGGTCGGCAACGCGGAGCTGGCCTGGGCGGCTCACATGACGAGCGCGAACAGACATTGAACCAGATCCTGGTTGAAATGGATGGCTTTGATACCAATACCAACGTCATCGTTATTGCCGCCACCAACCGTCCCGACGTGCTTGATCCTGCGCTGCTCCGGCCTGGTCGCTTTGACCGTCAGGTGGTGCTGGACCGGCCCGACATTCGCGGTCGCATCGCCATTCTAAACGTGCATAGCAAAGGTAAGCCACTGGATACCAATATCTCGCTTGAGACGCTGGCAAAACAGACGCCAGGCTTTTCCGGCGCGGATCTGGCAAATCTACTCAACGAGGCGGCGATTCTGGCGGCCCGTCGCAACAAACGCAAAGTTGGCATGAGCGAGCTTGAGGAGGCCATTGATCGCGTTGTGGCTGGTCCGGCACGTAAAAGCCGCATCATCAGCGAACGCGAGAAGGCCATCACCGCATACCACGAGGTGGGACACGCACTGGTGGCCCGCATGCTGCCCAATACCGATCCGGTGCATAAAGTATCGATTGTGGCACGTGGTCAGGCTGGCGGCTTCACGATGCTGCTGCCAACCGAAGATCGCTATCTGTGGAGCAAACCGCAATTTGAAGATATGCTGGCCTATGCACTTGGCGGCCACGTGGCCGAACTGATCATCTTTGGTGAAGTCACGACCGGGGCCTCAAACGATATCGAGCGCGTCACCAAGATTGCCCGTTCGATGGTCACTGAATACGGCATGAGCGGACGCATTGGCCCGATGGCGCTCGGACATAAAGACGAGCTGGTTTTCCTGGGTCGCGATTTCGGAGAACAGCGCAACTATAGCGAACAGACGGCGCGAGAGATTGACGAAGAGATTCGCCAGATCATTCAGGAGGCGTTCGACAAGGCGTACAACATCCTGCTTGAGAACAAGACGCGCCTGATTATGATCAGCGAACGATTGATCAAAGAGGAGACGCTGGAGGGTCCGGTCTTCGAAGCGCTCTTCAACCAGCAGCTCAACGAAGAGCAGGACGAATCGCCCGAAGTGCTGGCTGGTGGCATCCCAGGCATCGAAGCGGATGAGCCGGAGGAAGAATTCAAAAGCCTACCTATGCCCCGAGCCTCCTACTCAATGCCGTCCCAATCATCGTATCCTGGTGAAGCAAACGAGCACGATTAAGATTAACATAAACCGCCCCTTTGAAGGGGCGGTTTTTTTATCTTAAACCCCCTCGTCTCATGCTGCAACTTGCGGCGGCGGAACTGGCTCCCCCGATTTTTGAGCATCTTCAATCCAGAGGGCAATAACCTCCAAAGCGTTTTTTATCGCTTCCTCATATGTCTTTCCATGCGTTCTACATCCCGGAAGCTCAGGAACACTCACAACATAGATATCATCTCTAGAGTCCCACTGAATCACCATTGAATAATGAGCTGGATTCATAGATCCTTGCCTACCTTTCTTAAACGAGAGCCGGTGTTGATGTATGGAAACACTACATAGTACAATGATACTCGGTACAATGATGATTTTTTCAAACCAAAGAAGGTGTTTCGTAGTCGCGCGACTTTATCGCGCCTCTTCG
>JAICIM010000436.1 GCA_025928885.1 Ktedonobacteraceae bacterium
CAACGATCATTTCTGGCCTGGGCATCTCTAGCCATCGCCATCGCGTCTTATGCCAGCGGTCAGGCTATCTGGACCAGCTACGATGTGCGTATGAACTCCGCCGATGTGCCGTTTCCTGGCATCTACGATATCGGCTTCGTGATGTCGTACCCTTTCTTTCTAATAGGCACGCTGTTGTTGACGAGGCGCAACAAGTCTTCTGTGGGCCGCACGCGTCTTGTACTGGATGCGCTGGCAGTGATCGGCGCTGCCCTGGCCTTCTCCTGGTTCTTCCTGTTGGGACCATCGATCGCGGGTTTGGCCCAGGCCCCCAGCTTCGGCGCTGCATTTCTTTCGATCTATTTCCCAACCGGCGACCTCTTCCTGGTGGCGGTCGGCGCGTTCCTGATGTTCAGTCCGCTCTCCAATCGCGCACAGCAGCCGGTCTTCTTGCGCCTGTGTCTGGGCCTGTTCTTCCTGGCTATCACTGATAGCTTGCTGTCTTTCTATTCGCTCTCGCAAAGCTTTAATACTGGCACCTTGCAAGATGTGCTCTGGCCGCTGAGTATGATGCTGGTCGGGTTGGCTGCAATCGAATATCCGCGCAGCATCGCGCATGAGCAAGAGGTGGAGGCCCGCAACGGCAATGCAGCCCCTTCGCTGCGCACCACCAGTCGCACGTCGCAGGTCGGCCTGACCTTGCAGACGATTGCGCCGTTCATCCTGGCCCTGGTTACCTGCGCCACCCTGCTGACGGTGATTGCCCCTCGCGGCGGCGTCGTCCTCATTCAGGCTGATGTGGTCGCGCTGACCCTGTTCATCATTGTGGTTATCCGGCAGGCGCTGACCCTGATGGAGAATAACCGCCTGACCATGCAGATGCGCGGTGAACTGGTCATCTCCCGTCGCGAGCTACAGGTGACGCGGCGCGAGGCCGACGAGGCCACACGCACTGTTCAGGAGAAGCGTGTGCTGGAAGAGGGTGTGGCGACGCTGCGTGAGATCCATGCGCGGGTGGCGCGAGGCGACTTTGCTGCACGTGCCTCAACTGTGCCGGGGCCGTTGCTGCCCATTGCCATCAGTTTAAACCTGATGTTGGATCGCCTCAGCTCGATGACGCAGCGCAGCGCGAGATATGAGCAGCTTGTGCAAGAGAGCCGCACGTTGCAGGTCGCGGTGGAGCGGCTGGGACAGGGCCTGCCAGCGTGGTCGCCCAATCAGCCAGCGCCACAGAGCCAGACCGAACTGCGCTCCGTTTTTCTGGGACTGGTTCATCTTCAGCGCTTCCAGGAAGGGCAGTGGCGTCGCCTCTCAGGCACGATCGACTCGATGGGTAATCTGGTGCGGCGGTTGCGCGAGGCTCTGGCGGAGGTCAGGCGCTCGACGATCTTCGAGGGCAACAGCCAGGCAAGTTTTGAACGAATGATCCTTGATCGAGCTTTACGTGAAGTAGACCTGTTGGATCAGCAGCAGAAGACAATGCACACCCAGTCTACGCAACTGTATCACGAGGCGGCCCCGCTCGACACGCCCGCGCCCCATCATTTGCAGCCGGAGCTGGTTCGTCAGTCGCATAAGACAACTTCGCTGCCCCTTGAGCCATCGGGATTGCAGTTCGTCAATAATGGTCTGCGCGAGTCGGCACCGGATCAGGCCGCACTCTATAAATTGTATCAATCGTATTATCAAAATGACAAAGCTACGGAAGACCTGTAATACTACATTATTCATCACCATGTAAACACAATGTTCGTCGCTGTGAAAATACAGCGGCGAACAAAGGAAGAGACAGAAACATTTTTTCATGCGGCAAGGGATCGCAGCATGCGCCCGGAAAGGATGGTCGAGATGGGCCGAGGCATAGAATCTTCCTTTCAAACAGGCGATTTGACGCCCAATCCACAGCAAACCTATACTCTGCAGGAATCTGGCCCTTCTATGAGCCGGGATCAATCGGTAGCATTCTGCCTGGGACAGCAGCCGCATCCTATGCGAGGCGAGGAAGTGGTCTGTCGCCATTGTGGGAGCCTGGTAGCGGGTACGCGGTTGGGAGTGTATCAGGTACAACGTCAGCTTGGCCGGGGGCGCAACGGGAGCGCGTATCTGGCCGTTCACGTGCGTTCACAGCAGCCGGTGACGATCAAAATGCAGCGGGCCGATGAGAGCAGCGCCAACCTGTGGGAGGCGGCCCGCAAAGAGGTGCGAACCATCACCTCGTTGCGTCACCCAACGATCCTGCCGGTCTTTAGCTGCACCGCCTGGCACCCGGACGTGCCTCCTGGCAACTCACGCCCATTGCATGAATTGATGGTGTCGTATCCACCGCAGGAGACGTATCTGCTCACGTTGCGCCAGTATGTGCCGGTCACGCTCTCTCAGTACGCCGCTCATTACGTGCGCAGTGAGATGAATCTGGCGCTGCGACAGCGCAGTGTTGAGCCGCTGGGGCATCTGTTGCGCCTGTTGCAGCAGGTTGGTGCGGCGCTGGAGGTCGCTCATGCGCGTGGAATGGTGCATGGTGGTGTGATGCCTGGCAACGTGCTGGTTGATAGCCATGAGCATCTCTGGCTCTCAGATTTCGGCCTGACGCGCCTGTTGCCGCCAAAGGGAACCTATCTGGCACCGGAGCTTCAGATCGTTGGCACCGCCTGCCTCCAGGCTGGTAATATGGCTCCCTATTGGAACGCCGTTACACCGGCCAGCGACCAGTATATGCTGGGTATTCTCTGTCAGCAGTTATTCGCGCGTCTGCTGCAACCGACAGAGTTCGAGCATCTGCAACCTGTACTGCAATGCGCTACGCAGAAGTTGCCCTCTCAGCGCTTTGGCAGCATCGATCAGTTTATGCACGAGTTAATCATGCGTGCCGGGCAGCCGGCTTTTATACACGAGCAGCATACCAGTAGTTTTGAGCATCAGCGTCTCTTGATAGCTCCGAACCACAAGGTGGTCTCGCCAACGCCGGTCCTGCCCGAGGTCTCATCCAGCAACAACATGTCGTCGAGCAATTATACGCTGAACTATCACCTGGGGGCCGCGCTGCCCGCCTCGCCTGCCGACGACTGGGAGAAGCTGGGCGGTAAGCTGTTTACCTCGCACGACTATCACGGCGCGGTCAAGGCGTATCTACATGCACTGGAGCTGGATGCGCAGAAGGCGACGCTCTGGTTGGCGCTGGGCGACGCCTACTTTGCCCTGGAAAACTACGCCGACGCGCTCAACGCCTATGAGCAGGCCATTCAGCACAACCCGAGCGATCCCCTGGCCTGGTCCAATCGCGGCACCGCTCTCGACGCGCTGGGGCGACGTAAAGAGGCGCAAGAGTGTTATGAACGAGCAGACCAATTAAACGGGTAACAGCACGTAGCGACAATTCCTTGCGGTTGTCGCGGAACACGGATAATAGAGAGGAATATATAATGCAATATGCGGAGCAAATGACCAATGCGTCGTTACCGGATAATGAAGCGCCCCATGTACTCATTCGCGGCTGTGCTTTGCTCGCGCCCTATGAGTCCGGGCGGCTCCGTTATGACCAGGATATTCTGATTGTTGGCAATCGTATTCAGGCTGTGGGGCCGTCTGGTACGCTTGAGTATAACCCGTTTCGCCTGGACCGCATCCTTTCGGGCAGGGGCCGCCTGGCTATGCCTGGACTGGTCAACTCCCATACGCACTCGCTGGAAAATCTGCTGCACGCCACCTCGCCCTCGTTGCCGCTGGAACTCTGGCTGGTCCCGCTGTTCACCACGCCGGTTGAGTGGACGCCCAATTTTGTCTATCTCAGCGCTTTGTTGGGTGCGATCGAGATGCTCAAAAGCGGTACCACTGCTGTGCTGGATCATCTGTGGACACACGCGGGCGTAGAGCTGGTCTATCTCGACGCCACCATGCAGGCGTACAGCGACGCGGGTATTCGCGCCACCGTTGCGCCCTCGATCGAAGATCAGGATCTTGTGTTGGAAGAGGGGCCGCACTACGGCATCGATTTCCCGGAGCATCCTTTTATCCGGCGCTTCGACCTGTGGCCCTCCATCGATCGCCAGATGAACACGTTGGGAGAGTTTATCAGTATCTGGCACGACGCCGAGGATGGCCGGTTGCGCTGCATGCCCGGTCCCAGCGGCATTCACTGGTGTAGCCCGAATCTGCTGGAGCGCTGTCTGTCGCTGGCACAGCAGTATAAAACCGGCATGCACCTGCACGCGGTCGAGACGGAGTTGCAGGCAGCAGTTATTCGCAAGAAGCTTGGGCAGGGCGGCATCGCGTATCTGGACAAGATGGGTGTGTTGCAGCCGGGAACCTCGCTGGCCCACGCGATCTGGCTGGAAGATGGCGATCTTACCCTGCTGGCGCGAACGGGAACCACCGCCGTCCACAACCCCGTGAGTAATCTGCGCCTCGGCAGCGGTCGCTTCCCCTTTATCGAGGCGCTCAACCAGGGCGTCACAGTTGCGTTGGGCAGCGATGGCTCGGCCAGCAACGATAGGCAAAACATGTTCGACGTACTCAAGCTGACCGGCCTGGTCCACAACCATCCCGATGAGGATTACAAGAAGTGGCCGCGCCCGGTCGAGATTCTCGAATCGGCGACGCATGGAGGGGCTGTAGCGCTTGGCAGGAGCGGCGAAGTTGGCGAGATCCAGCCGGGCCAGTTGGCCGATCTTGTGCTGCTTGATTTAGAGGCCACGCCGTTTGTGCCGTTGCGAGACGCCTATCTGCATCTCGTCTATTGTGAAAACGGCAGTTCCGTTGATACCGTTATCGTCAACGGCAACGTGGTCGTAGAAGGTGGCAAGATGACGACCGTTGATGAGCAGGCGATCCGCGACGAGATTCGTGAGCAATGCGATGTTGTCTGGCCCGGCTTTTCCGCTCAGCTCGACAATGCCGACAACACCCGCGAAGTGCTAACGCGGCTTGACACCTTGCGCCGCCTTGTCCTGGACCGCCCAGAATAGGATGCAACCCGCCGTAATCGCACGATTACGGCGGGTTGGGGATGCATATCAATGATTTTTCATTTGTTATGCAAAATTGGCTGCGATTGTATGTTATTATATAGCAGGATACGTCTTTATTTGCTATTCAAGAAAGGATAGAATTCATGGAAGAATCCGTACAGAGACCCGACTCCGAGAGACTCGATGCGCCTCCGGGGGCGGTGGAGCGACCAACATTTATTGATTATACGCTCCGCCTGACGGGTGCGCCGAGCCTGGGGCAGCTGGTGGCGGTGGCGGTGGCAACGGCGGTCTATACTGTTCTCTCCTGGCTATCAACCTTCCTGCCATCGGGCATCCCGCTTGTCTCGTCCATCTTTCCCGCTATCGGTTTTGGCATCCCATTTGGCATCTGGTTTGGCGGTTGGGCTTTTGTCATTGGCTATATCGGCAACTTTGTGGGTGCCGGGCTGATTGCTGCGACGCCGCTCCCATTGCCGCTTGCGCTCCTCTTTGGCACGGTTGATCTGATCCAGGTGGGCCTGCCGATGATCCTGTATCGTACGCTGGCGAGGAGATTTGGCGTCAACCCGATCGGCAAAGATATCTACACCGTTAAGGGCTTTATCTTCTTTATTCTGTGCGGTGCGCTGCCCAACAACATCATTGGCGGCCTCTATGGCAACTTCCTGCTCGTGCAGACCGGCGTCGCGCCTGCCAGCACCTTCTGGATCGGCTGGTTTGGCTGGTCGCTTGGCAATATCATTGTGACGCTCATCATCGGTTCCATCCTGCTCAAGACGCTTGGCCCGGTCATCGAGCGCTTCGGCCTCACCATCCGCAACGCCTTGAGCTAGCAGCGCTTGTCATACAAAATATTGTGATTGTCTCCTGTTGCCGAACCTCCATCATTCATTGCAATAAGTGGTGGAAGCTCGGCAATAGTTTTTAACAATGAATGAAGAATGTTCCCTTCAAAAGGGGTAATGTTTATTCCCCCAGCACCACCGAAATCGAGTAGCCATCGATGCCGTTATATATATCGTCGTGGGTGAGGGCGACGCTGACGAGGCGGGGATGCTCCAGTATTTTGCGAGTGTAGGCTGCGACCCCGGCTGC
>JAICIM010000688.1 GCA_025928885.1 Ktedonobacteraceae bacterium
CGGGCCAGACCGGGAAAGACGTAGCGCGGCAGCGGCACACGCGCGAAATGGTTGCCATAGGTCTTGTCAGGCACATAGATCCAGTTAAAGGTCGTCAGCGAGGCAAACTCCAGCGCCAGCGGCTCGGCGCGACCAAAGCGTATCTCCTTCGCCTGCTCAACCAGATCCGCGAATGTGGTAAAGCCAGCCCAGCGCGAGGCATCATCGGGTGCGGAGATCACGCTATCCAGCAAAAACGCCTGCCTGCCAATATGCAAAAATGGTTGCTTCTCCGTCCTGCTCATCAAAGTATGATAGAACAACGGATACAAATCCCCCAACAGCAGCGTCAGGCGCAGGCTATAGCGCTTCACCGGGTCCAGCGGAAGATGTCGATTCTCGCGTTGCGCCTGCAATAGCGCCTCCGGCAAAAACGGGAATTGCAGACTGGAGCAGGTAAACAGGCGGCGTTTATTGCCGCTATGCAGCATCGTCGCCACATCTGGTGCTGTATTACGCACCCAGTTGAGCCAGGCACCATGCACCAGTTCGCCCGAAAAAGGCATCAATGTGCCGCGCTCCAACGGGCGCAATTGCAACAACAGTGCATAGAGCTTTGCGGGCATTGTTGTTTTAGACGTTTCCATAGGTTCATCTCATCTCAATTTTTACATAGGTGGACGGAGCAATCAGTTCCATCCACCTGTGTTCAAACGCAACTGCTAGGCCGACGAACGTGCATAGCGCTCCGGCTGATAGCTCATCTCAGCGGGCAGACAGAGCGTACGCCCACCAAATCCGCTGGGAGCCGCGATTTCATAGTATTGACCGGTGTAATAGGCGTTGGTAATCAGGCTGGCCGGGGCCATTGCGACGATGTTGCAGTTATCGGGCATGCTGCCAACATCGAGCGGATTGAGCGCACCAGGCACGCGATAGCTTCCGGTTTTGACCTGTGCCTGCTCCCTGGCAAGCACCTCCACGCGTGCCTTCGCCATCCACTTACCCAGGCGCACCCAGGACGGCAACACCACCTCTCGCTCACTCAACACAAAGAATGCAAAACTGCTCTCCGGTGCCAGCTCTTTCGCCCGACCAAAGACGGCCTGATTGTTGCTGATCTGTGGCGTGAAGTTGTAATAGTTCACATTCGCCATTTTAAACGTGTGAAAGGCGAATGTGTAGTGCAGAGGGGATGCTGGCGTCACATACACCCCCTGCTCATTCACGCGTTCCAGATCGGCCTGATAGCGAGGAGCCTGCGCCAGATTCGCATAAGGTGAGCGTGCCAGCCCCAGCGCATAGGTCAGCCCATAATTGTGCAGATATTTCTCCGTCTCATAGAGCCGCCCCATCTCGCGCGAGGCATAGAAGAGAAAATCGTGCAACGTCAGGCGACAGACCGTGATGAACATGCTGTCCTCCTACCTGTTCTTGATATGTTCAGCTTACTTCTTACCCTTCGCCTCTTTCGCGCCCACACCATACGCCTGCGCATAGCGGTTCGCCTCCGTATTGGCCTGCGTCAACACCGTGACCAACTTTTGCTCGTTGCTGGTGATCTGCGTAACCTCTTGCAGCAGCGTATCAAGCTGTTTATCAGCAATCAATTGGAAGACCACGCCATCCTCGCGCAGCAGCGTCGGCACCACCTCCTGCATAGCGCCCAACACGGCGCTTTGAGCGAGCGGCATTTTGCGCTGATCCGGCGCGAGGGCATCATAGACAGCCTGGGTCAACTGCAAATTGGAGAAGATCTCGCCATCGGAGAAGACGATACCCGTGATATGGTTCGCAACCGTGCCTGTGCGGGTATTCTGTGCGCCATAGCGTTTGGTCCGTAGCACATTGTTCAGCACATAGATAAACTCGGCCTCGGTCGGATCTTTGATCGTCACCACCGCTGGAAAGTAGACCTGGGGCAACACATAATCCTGCTCACCCAGCGCCGTCTTCATCTTGCCATCCTCGCTCATGGTCCCGTTCTCCGAGGGCGCGTTGAAGGTAAATTGCTGGTGCGACATATCGTAGCCCGTGACAGAAAACGCGGAATCGACCAGAATTTTCGAGCGCTCCGAACCAGAATCGCCAATCGCAAAACCATAATAGATGCAGTCCGGGCAGCGCTTACAAAACTTGTCAGTGTTATATTTGCACTCATCCACCAGCCCATAGCGCCGCAACAGTTCGCGCCCGGTGAGACGCTCCGGTGTGGACTGTTTACGCTTAAAGAGGACAATACGCGTGCTGGGTGTAGCATCCGCGCGTCCCAGGCTCACACGACTGATATTCAGTTCGCCATCGGTCTGAAAGAGGGCAAACGAGTTGGTCTCGCGCAATGTGATAATATGCGCATACTTGCCCATCGGCAGCTTTGGAATATCGGTATGAAAGACGTTAAGCGCTTCTAAGCTCTGTAAAAACATGGACTTCTCCTTCAAAATTATTGAGTAACGACAGTTTCGGCTTCCTGCTCCTGAATGCGTTTCAGGTTACGCTGATGAATGTAATAAGCTTCGCAGCCATCCTTAAAGCGATTGATGCGGCTGCGCAACAGGCCACGCTCGCCCTGACAGTAATCCAGAAAGACTTCCTGATAGAAAGTTTTGACAAACCTCTCCAGCGCGGGCGCTTCTTTGGCATCAATGTCTTTGCCCCAGAACATGGCATAGCCCGTTGCCTGCCGATTGCGCACCCGATCCAGCCAGCTTTGCAACTCGCCCTGGATCTGCCACAACAAATCCTGCTCGTCGATATTGATGGGACTGTTGATAATGGCTTTGGCGACGATATCCACCGGTTTCAAGATGGAATGGGATTGATAACCACCGCGATAAAAAGTGGTATAGAGGTCCACACAATGTTCGATCTTACTCAAATCTGCCTCCAAATTCTTTTGATAGATGTGTAAATATGCCGCAACATCGCTGGCATAGAGCGAATCCGACCGTTGCTGTTTACGCAGATAGCTAAACAGATACAAGGGGTCGGTATCCAGATCGCGGGCAATCGCGCTTAAATGCTTCCACTCAGGCTTGCCCTGTTTGGCATAGGTATCGATATTGACGCGATAGACGCTGGTGAGCAGGCGCATCTTCGCCAGCAGTTGATTGACCCGCACCCGTTTTCCTTTCAACAGGCGATCCAGAAAGGGATGGGGCGCATCGAAGACGACCGTCTCCTGAAAATCTCTCCCGGACGAGAAGAGCGGTAGGGACATTTCAGAGATCACGACCTTTGTACTCATCACCAGCGGTAGCGCCAGTGCGAGGAAAGCAGGCATCGCCCAGGTTGCCGAGTCGGTATCGTCCTTTCCGGCACGCATCCCAAACAGGATGAGTCCGGGCTGATCGCCGGGCTGATGAAACTTGATATAGCTCCGCTCGGCTTTTATGCTGCTCTTCTCGCTCTCTCCCTGCTCGTCATCATCATCGCCATCTTCGTCATGCATAAATGGTTGCGGCACCAGTTGCTTCTGCTCTGATGCTGCAAACACATCTAGCTC
>JAICIM010000071.1 GCA_025928885.1 Ktedonobacteraceae bacterium
CTGGGAAGGCATACGAATACGAGATAGATCTCTGGTCAACCAGCAACCTCTTCAAAGCTGGACATCGCATTCGCCTGGATATCACCAGCAGCAATTTCCCGCGCTGGGACCGCAATCCCAACACAGGACATCCTTTAGGAAGCGATGCTGAACTGGTCGAGGCCAACCAGACCATCCTGCACGACCAGGAACACCCCTCTTATGTCGTGCTGCCAGTGATACCAAATCCATAAGGAGAGGTTTTCGTCTCAAAGAGCGGGCAGGCATCGCGGAAGCTTTGCACCAGCGGCTCCACTTCGATGAAAGGCTGATGCATTGTTGTAGGGACGATCAAATTCAATGTCAAAATTTTCCGATTCAACTCCCGAAGCGTGCGTTCATATTCAGCGGCGGTCCTTGTCACGGCAGCGTTGAAGGCACGCCTCTCGCTGGGGAACGGTGGGACGCGGCGTGAGCGTAGCGTCTCACCCCGATGAATAACCTTCACAAGTTTCGCCTCGGCCCGCTCACGCTCGATACGGATCTCTTTCGCAAGCTCTAATTCAGCCGGGAGATACTCGTTATTTTTGAGCAAGTGGTAAGCGAGCGCATTATCGCCGGCGTGCGACTCATCACTTAGATTGAGCGGTTTGCCTGTACCGGCCAGATTATCAAAATCTCCGCGTTCCTGAGCCTCGTGAATAATCTCCTCAATATAATCGTGGAACTTGCGACCACGAGGTTTTCTTTTCCTGACCTCCTCCTCAGTCGGCTCCAGATGTATCGTTTCGGGCGATTTGCGCCAATCAATAAAATCCATAGACGCCCCGATTTCTAGCTATCTATCTGTGTTGATCTCAATTATATTATAAGGGAACGGGCCGCATCCCGCGCAACCTCGTAGACCTCAGCCAGAGGCAGAGCATGTTGCTTTGCCACGCGTTGGCACTCCTCATACTCAGGCGACACACTGATCACCCGCTCTCCCAGTCGCTTCACCTTCACCAGCATCGGCCCCAGAGCAGTCTCTATCTGCTGTTGAGCGCGTTGCGCCTTGAGGCGCTGCATCTGCTGGATGCGCACCCCCAGCGTACTCGTTTCACGCAACAAAATCATTGCCAGCGCATCCCCCTGCTCTGGAGAGCTAATAACGGTGAGCAACGTCGCAGGGCGATTTTTCTTCATTTGAATAGGGGTATAGCTTACATCTAAAGCGCCAGCACCGAAAAGCCTATCCATCAAGCCGCCCAACAGTTCGCCGCTCATATTATCGATATGCGACTCTATCACCGTCACCCAATCGGTATCTGCCTCGGCGCTGACAGTCTGAGCCGCTCCTTGCAGTTGACCGAGGCAGAGCCGCACACAATCGGGCCAGGGCAGTTGTTTCGCGCCAAAGCCATAGCCGACCTGCTCAATGAGCATAGGAGGAGTCTCAAAACGAGCCAGAGTTGCCAGGATAGCAGCCCCAATAGGAGTTACCAGTTCCTCATTTACGGCACAGGGACGCCAGGGCGCAGCAGCCTGACGCAATATCTCCAGTGTGACAGGAGCAGGGATCAGACCTTGAGCAACCTCTGTATATCCCCCGGTCAATGGCAAAGGAGATGCATATAACTGAGTGATACCCAGAGTCTCGATTCCTACAGCGGCCCCAACGAAAGAGATGAGCATACGCAAAAAATCTGCCCCCTTAAAGCGCACCTCATCAAGTCTGATCCCCTGCATATATGCCTCAGCCTTAGCAAGACAACGGAACATTGCCAGCGAGTTTTCTTGCACCTGAGCAGAGAGGGATGATGCCTGTAACAGAGCCGTGATGTCAGACAATCGACGACTCGGCTGCTTTTGTTTATTCTGTCCTATCTGAAAACTCGTCCCCCTCACCCCTTTATCGAAGAGGGTACCAGTATTGATACTCCATCCTTCCACTGGAAGATCGGCAAGAGGCGATAGCAGAACATCAGACGATAAGCCGCTATCGATGAGAGCCGCTAGAAACATCTCTCCGCCGATGCCCGCATGACAATCGAGATATGCTATTCTTTGTACCATTACCTACCAAAACACTCCATAGATTGCATTGATGCCTGCCTATTGTCTCACAAACTCTCCAGCGTGAGAATAGTCTCCCAGGTCTCTCTTTGCTCAGGAGAGAGCCACAGGCTTTCTGCAACGATATGGCGAAAGCTATGCTCCAAAGAGGACAGCTCTCCCGGCACGTGATAATGGGCCGCCTTTTCTGCCACCTTCATCGAGGATTGTTTCTCCCTTGCAGCACGGGTACACCGTGGTGTTCGCGCAAGGTACGCCTGAATAGCGCTGATAGGTTGATGTAAAACAAGAGCAATGCGACGATAGAGTTCAAACGGGAGTGTAGCAGGATCAATAGCACGCTGTTCCAGCAAAGCCACAATGTCCACGCTCAAATCCAACTTCCTGGCCAGTTCAGACAGGGTAAAATGCCGCTGTTCCGTTGCCAGTAATGTTGTCATAGTGGCAACAGAGAGAGGCTCAAAATGCATATGCTCTTCTGGACGTGGTAGGTCCACCTGCGGGAAAGGAGCAAGCAATGTGTGGGCAGTTGATGCAAAGGGTACAGTAGCCTCAAAGCTATGATAATAGGCAACAAAATCGGCGATCTCATCAGCATATTGAGGATAGCGAGCGATATACTCACTAAGAATCGGCTCCTCGCCGGCCTGTACCGCAGCAACATAACGAGCGGTAATACGAAAGATGGCATCATGTTGTTCATTATTCATAAAATATTACCCATCCTCCATCTGATCTAGAAAAAAGCCACGCAATAGCTTAAGAGCAGCTTGTATCCGATTGCGCACCGTACGATCTGAAATATTCAGGATACGGGCAATATCCTTCTCGGAACGTTCCTCCCAATACAGCAGAAACACCACAGCTTTCAAGTGTGCAGGAAGAAGGAGTACGAGCTTGAGCAAGTCGCCAGCATCAACAGCCTGCAACATCCTCTGCGCATGCTCGTCTTCTAGATCTAACAAATAAGACTCACCCTCGGCCTGAGAGATTGGTTGATCGAGACGCTGCAAAAGGCCACGCGGTACGCGTTCGCTTTTTGTCACACGTGCGTCACGCCAGCGTCCCTCGCGCGTCATAAAGGAGCGATACACATGCTTGCGCTCGAAATACAGACATTGGAGAAAGTTCTCCTCCCAGAAGAGCTTACCGGGATCAAGCAGGGCGCGAAGCATATGTTCATAGAGATCTGCGCATAAATCGCAGATAAGCGTTGCCCGCTCACTTGTATGCAGAGCAACACGTTTCAAGACGTTGGCAGCCCAGTACTCATTCATGATTTGAGTGCGCTGGACAATGATATGTAATATACGCTGCCGATAGTGATTATTGGTAAGATTGCGCAGGCAAAGCACTAATACTTCGAGTGGAATATCGGCCCTTTCCACTACATTCCAGAAGGCAGGAGAGCCACTCTCTGGCAATGAGTGATACATCTGGGCAAACTTCTGACGGTGTGTGCCACCCTCCACATACAAATCATCTCTCTCTGAGGAAATATCCACAATTTCCACGACGCCCAATACCTCCAAACAAACATCTACATCATTACCCCCACTTTCAAGTATAGGCCATGAGAAGAAAAACGTCAATTTCCTATACGCTAAATAAGTACTTTCTAGTATTTTAGCCCCATTCTAGCAAGAAAAGCAGAAGCATATGCTGCTTACTGCTTTTCTATTCATCATCATCAAAGGTACAAAATTATGCTCTCATGCTCAGCAACCAGCCTTATGGAAAGCCAGGGCATTGCGATAAATCTCGACATAGCGAGCCGCCGAAGCGTGCCAGGAATGATCAACTGTCATACCACGAATCTGCAACGTACGCCAGGTATCCTTAAAGCGATAGACGGTGAGGGCGCGAACAATGGCGGCAAACAATTCCCAGGGATCATAATTAGTGAAAGAGAAACCGTAGCCCTCGCCTGTTTGAGAGTCGTAGTTTTGCACAGTATCAGCCAACCCTCCGACGCTACGCACAACAGGGACGCAGCCATAACGCATCGCAATCAACTGACTGGTGCCACAGGGTTCAAAGCGCGAAGGCATCAAGAACATGTCGCTCCCGGCGTAAATGCGCCGGGCCAGTTCAGAATTAAACGTCAGGAAGATCGCAACCTGTTCAGGATAGCGTGCAGCCAGGCTTTGCAACATTTCATGATAATGTTGATCGCCGATCCCCAGGACGATAAACTGAACACCCTGACCCAGGATAGGCTGAATAATCTGAGTCAAGAGATCAAGCCCTTTCTGGTCGGTCAGACGGCTGATCATCGCCAGCAAGGGGATATCCTCACGCACGGGCAAATGAGCATATTCTTGCAAAGCAGCTTTATTGGCCGCACGCTGATCGAGCGATTCAGTATCGAAGCAGCTATGAATATAGCGATCGGCGGCAGGGTTATATTCCTGGTAATCAATGCCGTTCAGGATGCCAAATACCCGATCTCGGCGAGAGCGCAAGAGATGATCGAGCCGCTCGCCAAAGGTAGGTGTTAAGATTTCCTGGGCATACCGCTCGCTCACCGTCGTAATGGAGTCAGCAAAGAGGATGCCGCGCCCCATAATATCCACAACATTTGCCAGTTCGGCTATCTGGGGATAGAGAAACCCGTTGGCAGCAACTCCAGCCACCTCCAGGATGCGATAACCAAATATGCCCTGATACGCAAGATTATGGATCGTATAGACGGTAGTTGTATGAGCGAAAAAGGGGTCATCCTGGTAGATCGTATGCATCCAGTTTGGCACAATACCGGTATGCCAATCATTGCAATGCACAACATCGGGTGACCACTGCATGGTACGCACTGCTTCCAGGGCCGCGCGACAGAAAAGAATAAAGCGTTCACCATCATCGGTGTAGCCATAAATATTTTCGCGATCAAAGAAACGAGGGGCATCGATCATATAGACTGGAATATTCTCCCCTATATGTCCCTCGCAGACGCTGATCTGGACGGTGAACCCGCCCATAGTAACAGCCACAGAGTCGGAGACAGTGGTAAGGTGAAAGCGTTCGCGATCAACCTGTCGATAGCGAGGCATGACCAGGCGAACATCATGACCAAGAGCCTGTAAAGCTTTTGGCAAGGCACCGACAACCTCAGCCAGACCTCCGACTTTGGCAAATGGCTCAATTTCTGCCGCAAGAATCAAAATCTTGAGAGGTTGTTCATTTTGCATAAAATTTCTGGCGGGAAAATCCCCGACCACATCAGCCAGGGAGGAAACACCACCTCTCCTTTCAACAACAATAGCTCTTATTTCTGTTCTGCGCTGTGCTGCGCGGGAAAATTATGTCATAGCACAAGTTGAGACTCTGTTCCGTGTCCCGAAAGAACAACGGATGTAGGTATTTTATCACAGTATTCGGGGCCAGGAAGCCTTAGTCCTTCATGTCGAGCAGGATACACCATCTTTTCGTCGAGAGTGGCCGATACTGCATACATACCACATATACAGAAAAGGGACGAAGAGATGAAACTGCTTACTCATCTCTTCGTCCCTCATCATAGGCAGACAGTACCTCTTAGACCTTATAGCGGTTACGGGTCAAGAAGAAAAACTGTACTGCGGCCAGTACTCCAAGCAGAACGAACATGATGGTGGCGTCAGCCAGAGGTAGCGTCGCAGCAGCTCCTCCTCCGACTGCTGGAGGACCAATTGCCAGGCCAGGAACAAACGGAATATTCTGCTCAGTCTCAGGAGGCCAGACAGGGTAAGAGAAGAAGGCAAAGGCCGCCAGATAAATGAACAGGCAGCTACCCAGAATAAGCCATTGGCCGAGACAGCCGAGATTATTCTCGCCAACCACAGCAAACTCACGGCGCGACACGCTGGTCCAGATGACCGCCAGGAGCAACATGCCTGCACAGAGCATCATCGCAACCAGAATCTTATCAGGAGCGGTATGCGCAAGGAAAGTGACAGCCGCGATAGCAGCCGTTGTTACCACGCTACCGACCACCACCAGACTACGATTAGACTTCCACGCCCAGATAGCACCTGCTAAGAGGAAAAAGAAGTTCATCGTAATGATGGCTGTGACGATATAGCCAGCCTGTGGAGAGAACGTGCAGCTAGCAGGGATATCAGACTTTTTTGCACAAACCGTCAGATAATCATTCAGGCCAATGAAGGTCCAGGTATGCATCCAGTAGATGAGAGGATACACAAAAGCCCAGATCAGCAGGAAGACCGCACCAAGCTGAGCCAAACCAAGAGCACCAATCGCATACAGTGCAGGCATTGTGCGCTTGCGAACGGGGCGCATCAAGTAATGAAGGCGCAAGGCGAAGGCAGCCAGCGTCAGTAAGACTGAAGCACCCAGGATCAGACCCTCGATCAGATCCACAATTTTCAGACCCAGGAAGGGATGTCCAGGAGCGATAGCATCGCCCAATCCCTGCGGATCGAACAGAGTGTAGAGCAGCACAAAACCGAGCAGCAGCAGGACTGCAATCACAATCATCCAGCGAATGACTGGGGTGGTTCCCAGATCGCGGCGATCAGGGTTCCGCTGCTCGCGGATCGCCAACTGGCTATAGAAGATCAGAGCCGCGCCAATTGCCAGGATCGTCAAGCCCAGGGTGACGAAATCCAGCGCATTGGACTGGAACCAGAGCACCTTGCCATTGAGCAGAGGCGCCCAACTGGAATGAGCGGTCGGGAAATACTGATTGCAGGCTGTCTGATTTGGAGCACAACCAGTCGCAGTGGCCCAGATACACAGGGCAAGACCAATCAAGGATAAGGGAATCCCCAGAATAGTAAGAATGGCAGGGGGAATAATCGGCTTGGGATCAAACAGCAGCATAATCACCTGTACGATGATGAAGCCGCCTAAACCGACCGCAGCCAGAGCAAAACATCCCTGCTCCAGCCCTTCAAGGGAGGAGGCAGTAAGTTGTAAGTGAATATAGCCAGGCAACTGTCCAATGAGGATGGCAGCGAGGAAGAAAAAGCCAATGGCAAAAATCAACGCCCTCGCCCAGGACATCTGTTCTGGCAACTCACGTTGTCGTACTTGTTGCATGGATCGCAATCCCTTTCAACATGCCGTTCACAGCCGTTATAACGACATGACCAGCAGCGATCAAAACAGAAACCTGATCGTGTCTCCCTAGCAAGAGAGACACGATTGGATGATTACTTCACAATAGTTAATTGAGCCAGCATTTGCGGGTGAATAATACAGTAGTAGACGACGGTGTGCTTATCTGGATCAAGATTATAAGCGGCATCAGTCACCGTGTACTTAAAAGTTTTATTCGTCTGAATCGGTGTGCTCACGCCCGAATCAAAGATTTGAGGAGCATCAGCGCCAGACTTATCCTTCGCAGTCACTGTATGAGGCTGATCGGACTTATTCACCCAGGTAATCTCTGTACCAACCTTCACCTTTACATTGAGATACTGGAAGCACTGAGGAGTGCAGGTCGCACCGGCAGGTGGCTGCGCAATATCAATTGTAATGGCCTTTTGTGCCGTCATATCCAGCGCTGCCCCGAACTGTCCACTGGCCGCGAAAACCTCTGCTGCTTTATACTGGTTAGGCAGATTGGCCTGCAAATAATCGGGCAGCAACTTCAAACCGTTCTCAGCAGCCGCACCAGTGAAGCCTTGCTGCTTCACATAGGTGGGATCGGTCGAGCGAATAAAGGCAAACAGGTAGTCGATATAGTTCGATTGCAACTGACCGCCGAACTCATCGCTACGAGGAATAGAATTGACATTAGAGGGCTTTGCCGGAACCCCAGCTGCAGGAGTGGGATTATAGAACCCACCAGCGATGATGCTCTTCAACTGATCATCGCTCATTTTGTTCAAATCAGTAAAGGAATAGCCCAGATAGGTAGGATTGATGACACTCCCTTTTGGGTCTATGCCATAACATCTATCAGTACACAGCGAAGCATACTGCTGCATACCTCGCTCGATAGCCAGAGCCTGCTGTTGAGTCTGGGCCTGGGCCTGAGCGCCGCTCTCCATAATCCAGAAAACCGGGATTAAGAGCGAGATTACTGCCAACCCGATGAGAGCGCCATAGCCGGTCTTCTCGACTGCATTCGTACGAGAATAGAATATGTACAGCAAGCCGCCCACAACCGCGAGTAGCAGGATAAGGCCAACAACGGCTTGTCCTAAATTTACCATAACACACAACCTTTTGATTGACGCCTCAATGCCCTTATACGTAAAAGGGATGCAGAGGCCAGATCAACCCACGACGTGTAGTGTATAAAGACACGCACACTCAACAGTATGCTGCCTCTTCAAAATGCAGCAAGCAAAATCTTCAGAGACAGCATCCATTGAAGAAGCGTTATTTTGATAATCGATCTAAGAATTATCCTGAAAGCTATCAGAAAGTATTAGCCACCAGCGCTACACGCAACAGTCGGAGCAGGGACCAAGAGCGTTGTCGCATCAGGATGAGGCACTTTATCATTAATAGCGCCGGTATTCACCACCACCTGATCCCCATTAAAGGACATCTGGAAACGGTCCAGGCTTCTTGGAGCAGGACCATCGATGAACTCTCCGTCAACGTTATAGTGAGAGCCGTGGCAGGGACACTTAAAGCTCACGCAGTCATCGCGGAACGGAACCGTACAACCGAGATGGACGCAGCGCTGATACAGGGCAACCCAGTAGGAGCCATCTTGATCGCGCACAAATGTTTCAGCATCCAACTGATCAGCGAGGTTTGGGCCGTTAAGCAGAAACTTCGTATCCTTAGACAGGTGAACGATATAGGCTCTAGCAGCCGGGACGCGGAAAACGACCTTCTCATTCAGCTTAGATTGAGCAGGCACATCGGCAGGAAAATCGGTTTTCGCTCCGACCGTCTGTTGGCCGCCAAAACCGCTAGAGAGGCCGGGATACAGCATATACAAGGCTCCCCCTACGCTAGCGGCGGTAGACAGGCCCCAGACAGCCAGCATAGAGCGGCGGAGGAAGCGGCGGCGGGAAAGACGTTGCCGCGCAATCTCAGCGGCCTCGGCCCCACCACCGTGCAGCACCTCATACTGTTGCGGCGTGATAGGTGGTCTATCAATAGTACTCATAGTAATCCTTTAGTCATCCTTCCTGGTTCGTCTCATGGTTTGCCCGGCGCTTAGAGATCGAAGTACAGGCCTTGCCAGGGCCAGACCCACAACCAACCTGGACCTCGGAAGAAACTACCGGCCAGCGTAATCACAGCCCAGAACACCACAAAAAAGGTAAAGGTCACAATGGCAACCTTACGATCTGCATATGCGCGGCTCGGATTGCGATCCACATAGGGCAGAACAGCCAGGGCAAGCAGCGTCAGACCAGGGACCAGCACGCCAGCCACATTGGGCGGAAAGTAGTGCAACAGCTCCTGCAAGCCCAGGAAGTACCAGGGAGCCTTCGCAGGGTTCGGCGTTACACTGGGGTCGGCAGGCTCCCGCAAAGGAGCATCAATCACAACCCCAAGCAATGTGGTCATGACCGTGACCAGAATTGCGGCAAAAAACTCGCGGACCAGAAGATGAGGCCAGACAAAGACGGAATCTTCGAGCGGTTTTTCCACACGAGTGATAGCTTCTTGCCGGACGACAGCCAGGGTACGATAACGTCGCTGAGTAGCTGCCGACTGGGTTTGTACTTTTGGTTCTTTCTGTTCAATCGACATAGAGGTATCCTCTCAATAGCATCGTCGCAACGATACGGAACGGACGCCCCTGGCTAACGAGCGGAGCCAACAGCAGTCGGTTCGCTGGTTTCCTGCTCACGACGGGAAGGAGGCGGAGGACCAGCCGCGCCACCATCCTTACGGATGCGCCAGAAGTGAACTGCCATGAGCAAAGCTCCGGCCAATGGGAGCAAGATTACGTGACCGACATAGAACCGGATCAGCGTTGCCTGTGCCACAGCACCACCGCCAACGAGGACTTTGTACACGGGATCGCCCAGCAAAGGAGTGTACGGAGCCAGGTTGGTACCGACGGTGATAGCCCAGATAGCAATCTGGTCCCAGGGTAGCAGGTAGCCAGTAAAGCTCAAGAACAGCGTTACGAAGAACAACAGGACGCCGACCACCCAGTTGAACTCGCGTGGTGGCTTATAGGCACCATGATAGAAGACACGAATCATATGCAGCGTGACCGACACAACCATCAGGTGAGCGGCCCAGCGATGCATATTACGTACGAGGTGTCCGAAAGAGACAGCACTATTCAATTGATTGATGTTTTGGTACGCAACGTTGGTGTCGGGGATGTAATAGAACATCAGAAAGACACCGGTGATCGTCAGCAGCAAAAAGAGGAAGAATGAGATGCCTCCCATGCACCAGGTATAGGTAATTTTCATTGCCTGGCGGCTGACTTTCACTGGATGGAGATGCAGAAATACGTTGCCCATCATCACCAGAGACTGGTTTAACGGGGTGTCGGGGTAGCCGTGACGAAATATCGAACGCCAAAGCTGACTCTCGACCATTTTCTGCGTCGCCACATCGAGCAAGCTTTTCTTAGCAGTAGAACCCACTGTGCCTCCTCAAAGGATCATGACTTGATCATAGATATCATGGCAAAAGTTCCTGGGAACTGTGTGGCAGATTATATCATAACCCACGCCACATCGAACACCCTTCCACCCAAAGCACATGACCACCACCGGTGTAAGAGATCCAAACATGGAGAACTTTCGCCTCTTTATTGATTATAATGAAATGTACCGACAAAGAGAAAGAGTAAAAAATCTTCCAGGGAACAGCCAATCAAAACTTGTATCTGCTGTATCTGTAAAAATGACCCTTTAAAACTAGCTTACAGCGGGCTTCATACGGAGGCATCAGGTGATTGCCTGATTTTTCCCGACAGGACACCTGATTCTACCCTCAGTCATCACCACCAATTCGCCATTGTTTGACAGCCTACACGGATAACCGATAGTTGCTAATTTGATGGACAACGCTCCATTGTCCACAAAACAGCTTTAACCTACGTCCGTTGAAGTCGGCGAGATTGCCCACAAACCCAACTGGACGGGCGGTTGGACTACGACCAACCGAAATTGTTGATTCCACTGCCCATGTCGGCGGAGCAGTAACGCCTTAATTTGGGCGAGGTTGGTGCAAACCTGTAATTCCTCATCATGCACACGAGCGGCGATATTGAGAGCGGCATTAAGATCAGCATGCATCCTTTGCCCACAAACCACACAGCAAAACGTTTGCTGATCAGGTCTGTTTTTCCGATCTACATAATGACATCTGCTGCACTCTTGCGAGGAGTATGCGCTCTTCGTTTCTCCCGATCTCGCTTCAGCCGATTGCGGAGCTTTCCATTAAAGGTGCCGTAGTGTCTGCCATCTGAAGTAGTGATGAAATTGGCAATCCCAACATCAATACCAATGACAGGTGCATTGGGCTTTATTTCAGCTTCCACCATTTCATCATAGGAGAGGCTGAGCCACCATGTATTGTCCCGACGATTGAGTGTAACACTGCTGTTAATGGTGCGACGCTGCTTTGTTTTCGGATCGGTGAGTACCTCGATATGGTAAGCAGCGAGCTTGATGGGAACAAGTAGAGGATGGTGTTTTTTCAGCGTACTCACGCGCAACCAGTAATCAAATGTAGAGCCTGTTGATGCCTCTAGCTTAACAACATTACAGTTACCCTGAATGCAGACTTCGCTGAGCGTGGGAACGTTCCACTCGCGCCACACGGGTTCCTTTATGCCTGCTTCCCGCGCTCCCTCCGCCTCTTGTTCCTGGTACTCTTCCAGTTCATCTAAATAACTTTGATAAGCATTAGCACGATTGGTGCGCCAACTCTTGGCGATACCCGCCGCCTGTTGAATTGCCACCCGATGCCAGCGCTCAGAAAGCTCTGTGGAAAAACAGGGAGCGTAAAAGGCATCAGGGGCCTCATCAGTACAAAAGAGCGTGACTGACATACCGCTGTACCAACGGAAGAAAGATCAGCGCAAGCTGGTCAAGAGCAGCGAGCTTGCCCGGATTAGTTTCAATCAGCCTAATGTGGGTCACTGCTTTCGTGATCCGCTGCGGCTCTTCCAGTTCCGCTCGTTTCCTGCGTTGCTTGCGCATCGTGTAGTCCTTTCACTCTTCCTCAACATGCAAGCTGGCTTTCTTTCTCACCTCTCTACTAGAAGCAAGCATACACAATTATGTTTCTTTCAGCCTTTTCTTTACTAACGATCTTTTCATTTCAATCATAACATACAGAAGAAAACATTTCAACCTTTACAATATTATGATAGAATATAGAAAACGCCTTAGCGCAGGAGTGTTATCTATGACTGAAGCTCGTGAGGGCTGGGTATCTATGAGTGAAGCTGCGAAGATTATAGGGGTAAGTGTTGCCAAAATATCCAGATTAGCAGCAAGAGGAAAAATTGCAACAAGGGTTAACCTGAAAGACGAGAGGGTTAAGCTAGTCAGTATCAACCAGCTCAAAGCATACTTTGAGGGAGACATGAATAAAAGTGATGATAATTAATGCTATTGTAAGATTTATTTGTACACTCGGGTTACAGTATGAAGCAGATTAAGAATTTATATCATTTTTTCAAAAATATGTTGTGATACAATTATCATAGCAGAAATAAAAATATCACTCTACCGATAAAGAGAATGCACTATGACCGATGCCAGTACAAAATATGGGGAAACGATACGCAACAATCGGCTGTTGCGGCCTTTGCTCAGTCTGCCCATTTTTTATCGCGTGTTGATCGCCAACAGCCTGATCATCTTTGCCGGAGCAACAGGAGGAACATGGCTAGCCTCACAGCTCAACACGAATAGCCTCTACCCAACAGCGCTGGTCGTTTTTGTGGCCGTCGGCTGGTTAGTGAGCGTGGCCCTGAATTTTGTACTCCTCCAATTCGCCTTCCGTCCCTTAATGGATCTGGGCAAAGTGATGAGCCGCGTCCAGGCCGGAGAACGCTCCCAGCGTGCTCCTTTGACGGGATTTGATCGAGACGCAGACCAGCTCGCCCTGACCTTTAACATGATGCTGGAGGCGATAGATGACGCGAACCGCCAGCGGGCAACACAGATCATGAATGCAATGGAGGAAGAACGCAAACGTATTGCCCGCGAATTGCACGATGAAACTTCTCAGGTCCTCACGTCTCTGCTCATCAGCCTGGCAATTTTAGAAGAGTCGATTACCACTCAAGAAGCAAGAGATCGCATTGCAGAAACGCGCACGCTTGCCCATAGAACCCTGCGTGCCATCCGCAATCTGAGCATCGATCTGCGCCCAAGTGCTCTCGATGATCTAGGATTGCTTCCCGCCTTGCGCTGGTATATAAAAGAATATCAACAGAAGTTTACGATCGTGGTAGATTTCCAGTCAGAAGGCTTCAAAGAACGCCTCTCGACGGAGATGGAAACCGCACTCTATAGAATCGTCCAGGAATCGTTAACCAATATCGCCAGGCATGCACAGGCTCATCATGTCAGCATCACTTTAAAAGAAGCACCTGATGCTGTCTACGCCACTATTACCGACGATGGCCGTGGTTTCGACCCGGAGCAGGTGCAAAAACTGCCCAGCTCCGGGCAAGAGCGCGGGTGGGGACTCATGGGCATGCATGAGCGAGCACATCTCCTCGATGGAGACCTGACGATAGATTCCAGCCCGGGTAAAGGAACTACCGTGCGGGCATGTCTGCCACTACAAAAAACAAAGTCACCCCGAAAAGCAATAGAATCGGAAGTCTCTGCATGAATAAAGCAGAAAAAGACCTTGCGACCAAAGAGAGGCACAATCATAAGACGATGAAGACAATACGCATCTTACTGGCAGACGACCATACTATCCTCAGAGCAGGTTTAAAAATGATGTTAAATGCGCAGCCTGATATGGAGGTCATTGGAGAAGCGCAGGATGGACGCCAGGCGATTCAGGAAGCCCAGAAGCTGCAACCTGATATCGTCTTAATGGACATCACAATGCCCGATATGAATGGTATCGAGGCCACACGGCAAATTAAGAAACTGATGCCCGATGTTAAAGTGCTCATGCTGACTATGCATGAGCACGATGAATATGTATTTCAGGCTTTGCGAGCAGGAGCGTCAGGGTATATGTTGAAAGAGGCAGCCGATACGGAATTGATTACGGCCCTGCATGTGATACAAAGCGGGCAGTTTTATCTGTCGCCAACAGCCCAATCAATTGTCGTGGGGGATTATCTGCAACGTGTCCGTACAGGAGAAGAAAAGGATAGCTACAGCACGCTGACTGAAAGAGAACGTGAGATTTTGAAACTGGTCGCGGAGGGCTATACCAACAATCAGATCGCGGAACGGCTGGTCATCAGCCCTAAAACGGTGGACACTCATCGCACGCATATCATGGATAAACTCAATCTCCATAGCCGCGCCGAACTGGTAAAATATGCGATGCGACGCGGCTTACTCGAAGATTAGGGCGAAAGTAAGGGAGCAGATGCCTAACGTTCATCCTCATCATCAAAATCGGCGCTGCTGTTCCCCTCTTCAGCAAAATATTCGTCGCTATAAAACCCGAAATCCCTCCCGACATAGACGCTGACCAGGAAATCGTCGCGTGGCATATCGGCAGAAAGGACCAGATCTTCATCAATCTGCTCAATAAGTTTGGTAAGATCCGCCTCTTCCAGTTCTCGTTCGAGAATAAGCGTGCCATGTACGGCTGTGGTAGTGAAATGGATATCGATGGTGCCGAGACGGTTGTTGCTTTGCGGACCATTGCCCTGCATGATGTAATACCCTTCTGAATAGGGAGTACGAAAATGTCGGTCAAAATGAATATCGTCCATAAGCCTCCTACTTTAATATAAAGCCGTCAAATAATATGCCGCCAGGTTTGCCGCAAATCTTCTTTCTCTCCAGCTCACATAAGATAAAGCTCTCTAATACCTAAAGCTGCTCCCCTCAAAAAATTACATTCCAGAAGCTTGCTTTATCAATTACAGAGCAGTATATTTAGTGCAAAGTGCGACGATACATCGGCGAGACACAACATTGCATAATACGAATGGCATCCCGTTCCTACAAGATTCCAGCATATTATATCATACTGCTATGTTCAAAAACGGGCTGGAGTTCCTGGACAACTAGGCTGGTTTCTCCTATTTCTCCTAAAATCCGCTCATGTGGTTGTAAAAACTTATTATGGGAGCAGACACCAGAGCCTGAGCAACATCAGAAAAAGGTGAGCGCGTCTCCAGGTCCTCTCTGGAGACGCGCCGATGCTCTTAATATACTATATGAAGTTCCACGAAGCACGTATGTGCGAGAAATTCACCTTCTCCTGATCTGCATAATTACTGTTAGGAGCAAGAAACGAGATGGTAAATAAACGAGTATTATGAACAGTTGCCATCAGCGTCGTCATATAATTGGCCCCACTCTGCTGGGTAGATCCCTGTATCTGAGTCCAGGAGGCATTAGCAAAAGAAACGGGAGCTACAGACTTCGCATCAGCAATCTGCATCTGTTTGGCCTGTTGAGAAAGATATTGGGCAAGATCACCACTGGAAGCATTCGAAACCGTTATATTAACCTGAGCAGTATTGCTGCTATCATGGATATGCAACGTAGATTTGGCATATTCCGCCTGGGTTTGCCATCCGTTAGGATAGGAAAAAGCGACGCCAAGCTTTTGATCATGGAGTTGCTGCCAGGGCTGAGTTGCGGTCAAATCATTCATGCGCTGCGTCTGCACAATCCCAAAAGCCAGGCCACCCAGCAGTAGTACAGGGATGAGAATGATAGCTGCAATAATAGGGAGGCGAGGTTTACTGCGCCTCGACAGGACAGGAGCGGAGATAGCCTCTTGCCTGCCTGGTAAAGGTGTAACAGACGCCGATGGCCGAGGCCCCGAAATACCCGGAAAGGAGATATCACGCGACGGCAATGGAGTGATCCCCGGCATTGAAATCTGTTGATTCACAGGCAGCGGCGTTATTCCGGGTTGTGATAGTGGGCGTTGTACCGGTGATGGATTGATCCCGGGTTGCGAGATCGGGCGTTGTACCGGTGATGAGGGAATCCCCGGCAACGAAGCCTGTCGTTGTACTGGCGGTTGAACCATTCCTGACATCGAAATCTGTTGATGCACTGGTGGGGCAACAGTGTTTTGACCGGGCAGCGAAACAGGATTAGGGCTGGCTGGTTGAGGCTTTGAATATGCCGTGACCTGAACGGTATCAACCTGTTCTATCGGCTCACGTACTGGCTCACTCGCCATCTCAACCGTATCTAATTGTTCTATTGGCTCGTATGACGACTCACCTGACAGAGGGACAGGTCTGGAAGCGGCATCAAGCAATTCAGGGGC
>JAICIM010000627.1 GCA_025928885.1 Ktedonobacteraceae bacterium
CTCCGTTCTCCGCCCCCCTCCTTCACCCTCCTCCCCAAATTTTGTTTTTTCGGCCCCCACGCCCGCAACCCCCCCCCGCGGCTACGACAGAAGAAGGAGATGAGATCCCTATGACAGAATCTCTACTTGCTGGCATTCAGCGCCAACAGATCGAGGCCGCTATTGGTGAGCTATTGCTCTCCTCAGATCACTATATGCAGACCAGCATCGTCGAGCGTCTCCATCACCTGATCGCCCACGCCGATAAGACGCTGGATGTCACCAAATTCAGCGATATGGCCCGCGAGGAACTGATCGAGCTTGGCCTGCTCCCTCCCACTGAGATGACCGGTGAAGAGCATGAGGCCAGTGAGCAATAATTTCATGCTCTCCTGGCCTCATGTGCAGCCTTCGCTGCAGCAATCCTCTAAGCAAATTTCGGCCTGATCGTAAATACAACTACCCAATATTCCTATAGAATCGCGCTTTCCGAAGCAACCTGTCTTGTTTCAGTGTATACTAATTGCACAGCCTCTAGCTCTCAGACGGAGGATAATGCCAGTTACATCAGGAGAGATCGGGTATGCAGGTGCAGCACGAGCAAACACAGGAAGAATTGATTCAGACCTTACAGCGACAGGTACATGAACTGACGACGGCGAACCATTTTTTACAGGACCAGTTGGCACGCAAAGAGCAATTCACAGCAATGATCGCCCACGAATTGCGCGGCCCGTTATCTCCAATCATCAACTACGCTCAGATGCTTGCTCGTCACGCCAACTTGCCCAAATCTCCTGAAGTCCTGGATGCAAACGCTTCAACCCTCTCCAGCACAACCATTCAGCGCCAGACCCGCATCATTATCAGTCAGGCCAAACGGCTGGCACGTCTGGTGGATGATCTGCTGGATGCCTCGCGCCTCACCTCCGGCCAGTTTACCCTCTTACGGACCCAGTGCGATTTCGTCGCCCTCGCACAGGATCTGGTCGATCAGCTCCGCCCAGTTGCCCCATACCACACCTTTGCCTTGCAGATACCTGACACTCCCGTCGTCGGAAACTGGGATGGTGGACGACTTCAACAGGCATTAGGCAACCTGCTGGATAATGCGATTAAATACTCTGATGAAGGCACCACGATCACGGTCCGTATCTGGACAAGCCAGGGGCGGGTCCATGTCACGGTCCACAACCAGGGCGTCAGCATTCCATCAAACGATGTCAGCTCACTCTTCCGCCCCTATGCCCGCATTCAGGCAACCAGTGGAGCGCGTCAGGGTTCTGGCCTCGGCCTCTATATCACCAAATCTATTATTGAGGCCCACCAGGGAACGCTCCGCTTAGAACCTCATGCCGACGAGACCCCCGCAGAAGAGCGGCAGGGAGCGACCTTCTCTTTTGAGTTGCCGCTGGTCTCGCCTGCATAAGGCTTCTTTTCCCGGCTACAACACTACGCCATCAGAGTCGCATATACAACCAGTCGCTGCGTGGTTTGATGCTCACTTGCGATCCACTGTCCGGCACAGGTAATCAAATTGAGATAAGAACCGGATTGATCGCCAAAAATGTTCGCCAGCGGTGCCTGCTCTGGCGCGTATCTCTGTAACATGGTCACGCTGAAACGCAGCGTCTTACCATCATGCGTCACAACCATCACAGTATCGCCAGCATGCAACTCGTGCAAATACCAGAAGACCGCTGGCGACCCTCCAGGACGATCCAGATGACCATCGATCACCGCGCTACCTTTTTCGCCCGGCACCGGCCCATACTTGTACCAGCCCACGCCGTCCCACTGCTGCTTTGCCGGCACCTCCATGCTACCATCGGCAGTCCTGCCAACCTCCTCTATTGGGGCATCGATATGTAGGGAAGGAACGAGCAAGCGTGCGCCCTCCCACCAGGCCGGCTCCGTCGTTGCCGTTGGTTGCAGATCTTCCTCTGTGTGGGCTTCATTGTGCGAAACCTTCATCCCCGTGTTATAGCCGGACCATGCCCAGCTCCCGACCGCTAATCCTGCCAGCGCAAAAAGCAGCGCAAACGCATACCAGTAACGACGCAACATCTTCATCACAAATGGCTCTCCTCAAAAATTGATGGCCTGTTGCAACATGATTACCAACCAGATTGCGACAGGCCACGATTGCTTCATAAACTAGGGCAAGACAACACCATACGGGTTACTGCCCGTCGCCGGCAATTTGGGAAACGTTGTAGGAACGGTTCTTGTTGGCAACGTTACCGGCTTCTTTGGTGTAGGTGTCGGCGTGGATTTCTTCTCCCGAGTAGGTGGCGTCGGCGTACAGGTCGGGGATGGCTGTGGATGCAGACCTACCGTTGGTACCGGGCGGTCTGCATCATTGGGAGAACAGGTCGCGGTCGGCATCGGATGGAGTCCCACCGTTGGCACCGGACCGTCAGTAGTATCGGAAGAGCAGTTGCTATTGGACCATTTGTCGGCATTTTGTGCCGCAACTTTAGCCGGCGCAAAACCAATATTAAAGTTATCGTTGCTCTGTCCAGCGGTAAGCTGATCGACGGTTACCTGGGGATAATTGTCTGCGCCGATAGACTCGCTATCATTCGACAAAATAGCCCTGGAATCTTTGACATGCTGACAATCGCTATCCGCAACCGTCAACTGATCGCCGTGCAGCGGGCCACGGGGAGCATAGTCTGATGCCTTGTCCAGCCTAATCTGATAGCTGGCATCCGGGGAAACGGTAAAGGCATAGTGACCATTCGCATCGGTCACTTCCGTTTCTTCCAGTTTGCCATCGCTGCCATAGAGATGCACAGTCACATTGCTGATGCCCGGCTCTCCGTTATCCTGAAGGCCATTGCCGTTCTTATCCAGCCAGACGCGATTGCCAACCTCTACTGGAGTGCTGGCGGCAAAGCTACTCCGCGTCTGTGAGCCGTTGGAAGATTGATAGACATAAGCGAGCATGCACAAAAGTAAAGCAAAAGAGAAACAGAGTAATGGTTTTTTTAGCAGTCTTGTTCTCCACCTGTTCGCAGGTTTCTTCATACTTGTTTTTATCCTCCTAGTGAATTGATAGCCTGGAAGTACTCTCTTCTCAAGAGCATCCAAACAGGCAACAGAGTGGCAGAGCGCTCAAATACTGTTTTTCAGTACCATTTCTTACTATTTTTTCATCAAACTCTGCTATGTTAACCTACATACATTGTACGCTCGAAAGCAACCATAAATAATTAAAATGTATCTATTAATAAATCAAACCAGTGATCTCGCCTGTGTCGAAGTCGCGCGACTTCGACACAGGCGAGATCCTGTAGAAATAGACAGGTGGGTATCAGATAGTTCAGGCAGTCACAAAAACTGGTGAATCTGGCGGTGCGTTGAGAAGGCTTTCGAGCTATACTCCTGACTGTGCGAGGAAGTCCTACTCGACGGCTCCGGCATCTGGCAACCATACCGCATTGTGGAACCCGGTATCTGCCAGAGTGTTCACAGGTATTTCTCTCTCTCATGAGATCTGTGCGAGCGAGGCGCAATCAATAGAGCGATAGAGAGAAGCGCTCAACGAAGCACACCATCGGATATGGCGTGCCTGGAGCCAACCGGGTAGGAGACCTCTGGTCTCATTCAGTATGCTCAAGCGCATTGCATGAGACGCCAAATCTCTTCAAGTCAAGCAAGAATTTCTGGCCTCTTTTTAAGAACAGGCAGGAGCAGAAAGGAGCAACTCTGATGGGACAATGGGCCTACAAAGTCGTCTACATTGATTATCGTGGGCGCATCTCGTGTGAAGGGCAGGAGACTCAGATCGGCAACAATGAACGGCGCAGTGCTTTTGCTCGCCGCTACATGAATGATTTAGGGAAGGAGAACTGGGAACTGGTCGGTATTCAGCCGCTCACCTCCAACTCGGCCTACTACATCTTCAAGCGGCCAGCTCAGGAGGGTGATTACGCCACTGAGACGCCATCAGCCGCCAGCCAGCCACAAACGCCTCCATCGCCAGCATCACCCGCCAGCCCAACTATTGAAACGGCTTGATGCTCCTAAATTGCAATAAAAATATGAGTCATCCCTAATTTTTCTGGATTTCCATTTGTAGCTAGAAGCGAGAAATGGGAGGCTAGGCAAAACGGATCTCCTCGTTTAGA
>JAICIM010000501.1 GCA_025928885.1 Ktedonobacteraceae bacterium
GTCGTCTGAAACAATCATGGCAACGCGCATACCTGTTAGTTTATGCTCCATTACAATAACTCCTTTCTCTATCATTCTCTCCTGTTACCCGTATCATCAATTCACACATCTCAGGAAATGTCTCACTTCGGCCTTTAAGTACACGTATTGCCGACCAGTTTTGTTACTCATCCATATCAGGACGAAAGTTCCTTACAATCAGACCTTGACAAAACAGTTTTCTCAATACTACACTTAGGGAAGTAACTTTACTATTGGAAAGTAATGGCTTGGAGAGGGCGCAATCAGTGCTCGTACCGTTCTCTCTGGCACGCTGATCTCTCATATATTTTACCCGAAAGGATACTGGTTTGAATACACACGAACAGGCCGGAATGCTGGCGGCAACGCTTCAGGGGCAGATGCTCTCAGACGATGAAGCGCAGTCTCTTGCCGGGTTCACCGATCTGTCCTTGCTGCTTGAGACCGCCTCACAGCTCTGGGACACGGTTCACCACAACCGCATTAGCTATTCGCGCAAGGTGTTTATCCCACTTACCCAGCTCTGCCGCGATGTCTGCCATTACTGCACGTTTGCGCACCCTCCCAAACGCGGGCAGCGGGCATATCTCTCACCTGATGAAATCCTGGCAATCGCACGAGCGGGCGCGGAAGCTGGATGTCATGAGGCCCTGTTTACATTAGGTGATAAACCCGAACTGCGCTACAAGGTTGCGCGTCAGGAACTGGCCGAGATGGGATATGCCAGCACCATTGCGTATCTGGCGGCAATGGCCGAACTGGTCTTTAAAGAAACGGGCCTGCTGCCCCATGCCAATCCGGGCGTGATGACCGCTGAAGATATCACGCTGCTTCGTCGCGTCACCGTTTCGCAAGGGATTATGCTCGAAAGCGCCTCTGAAAGGCTCAGCGAGCGGGGAGGACCGCACTATGGTTCGCCCGATAAGCGCCCCGCCGTGCGCCTGGAAACGATTCGGCTGGCAGGCGAACTTCAGGTTCCCTTTACTTCTGGCATCCTGATCGGCATTGGCGAAACGCGTGCCGAACGCATTGAGTCGCTGCTAGCCCTGCGCAGCCTCCATCAGCGCTACGGACATATTCAGGAAATCATCATCCAGAACTTCCGCGCCAAGCCCGATACGCGCATGGCCGACGCGCCCGAACCCGATCTGGACGAGTTGCTCTGGACGCTAGCAGTAGCCCGCGTGATCTTCGGACCCACCATGAATATTCAGGCTCCCCCCAACCTCAGCCCTGGCACCTATCGCCAACTGATCAAAGCTGGCCTCAACGACTGGGGCGGCGTCTCGCCGGTTACGCCGGATCATGTCGATCCCGAGGCGAAATGGCCCCATCTGCAAGAGTTGGAGCAGGAAACCGCAGCCGCTGGCAAATTCCTGTTGGAGCGCCTGGCTATCTACCCTGACTACGTACACAGCGCCTCGCGCTGGCTCGATCCATCGTTGGTAGCTGCCACCCTGCAAGCGAGCGACACCGATGGCTTTGCCCGCACCGAACAATGGTCTCCAGGCGCAGAGCAGCCAATCCCCGCCAGCTATATCGAGACGTTTGCTCAGACGCTAAACCCTGATGCGACGCGTGTACAGTCTGACATCAGCTATCTGATTGCAAAGGCAACGGCGGGCGAGGAACTGACGGAACAGGAGATTGTGCGGCTCTTCCAGGCACGCGGCGACGACTTTACGGCGATCTGTCAGGCCGCGAACGAGCTGCGCAAGCGCGTCAATGGCGATGTTGTGACCTATGTTGTCAACCGCAACATCAACTATACCAACATCTGTTACTTCCGCTGCCAGTTCTGCGCCTTCTCCAAAGGCAAGCTCAGCGAAAACCTGCGCGGCGCTCCCTACGATCTGGGACTCGACGAGGTGGTGCGGCGGGCGCAAGAGGCGTGGGAGCGAGGAGCAACCGAGGTCTGCATGCAGGGTGGCATCCATCCCGAATATACCGGCGAGACCTACCTGCGCATGTGCCGCGCCATCAAAGCCGTGCTTCCCGATATGCATATTCACGCCTTCTCGCCGCTGGAAGTCTGGCAGGGAGCACAGACGCTGGGCCTGAGCGTGCATGATTTTCTGGTACAATTGAAAGAGGCCGGACTGGGAACGCTTCCTGGCACCGCTGCCGAGATTCTGGACGACGAGGTACGCGCCACGCTCTGTCCCGATAAGATCAAGACCGACGAATGGCTGCATGTGATGGAGGAGGCGCACAAGGTCGGCTTCCGCACAACGGCCACGATTATGTACGGACACCAGGAGCAGCCCAAACACTGGGCGCGGCACCTGTTGCGCTTGCGACAGCTTCAGGCGCGAACTGGCGGCTTTACCGAATTCGTGCCACTGCCGTTCGTGCATATGGAGGCTCCCGTGTACTGGAAAGGTCGCGCACGCAAGGGACCAACCTTCCGCGAAGCCGTGTT
Source organism: Ktedonobacteraceae bacterium (assembly GCA_025928885.1). Lineage (GTDB taxonomy): Bacteria > Chloroflexota > Ktedonobacteria > Ktedonobacterales > Ktedonobacteraceae > JAICIM01. The sequence goes on from JAICIM010000501.1 coordinate 2,444, forward strand.
GATGCATGCGGTTGCGCGGCTGGTGCTCTATCCATTGATTACCAGCATCCAGGTGTCGTGGGTGAAGATGGGTCGCGAGGGCGTCAAGATCACGCTGCAAGCTGGCGCAAACGATATGGGTGGGACGCTCATGAACGAGAGCATTACCCGTGCGGCTGGTGGCGAGTTTGGGCAGGAGTTGCCACCGGAACAGATGGAAGAGGCTATTCACTCGTTGGGACGCATCCCACAGCAGCGCACAACGCTCTACCGTCCCGTCTCCGCTGAGCGGCAACAGGCATCGTACAACGCCCCGGTCTTGCAGCCCATCGTTTTGACTCCAAGCAAACGATATGTGCGCAATCGAGCGTAATGAGCAGGAAAAGCAGGTATGGATGATAGAGAAGCAATGCGGCTGGCGATTGCCTGTGCGCATAGTGTTGAGGGGCGCACAAGTCCGCGCCCCTCGGTTGGTGCGGTCGTTGTCCGCGATGGACAGGTGATCGGCAAAGGGGCAACCTCGCCCCCCTATGGACCACACGCTGAGGTCCACGCCTTACGTGAGGCCGGTGCAGCGGCACGCGGGGCCGATCTCTATGCGACGCTCGAACCATGCTGCGTCACCATTCACACGCCCCCCTGTACGAAGGCGATCATCGAGGCTGGCGTGCGGCGCGTGGTTGTGGGATCGGTAGACGCGAACCCGCTGGTCTGCGAACAGGGTTTTGCCCAACTGCGGGCCGCTGGCATCGAGGTCGTTGCCGGTGTTGAGGCCGAAGAGACCGATGCAATTCTGCGCCCCTTCGCAACCTTTATCACACAGGGACGGCCCCATGTCACGGCGAAATGGGCGATGACGCTGGATGGCAAGCTGGCATCACGTACAGGCGACGCCTATTGGATTAGCGGTTCCCAGGCGCGAGTCTGGGTGCATAACCTGCGCGATCGCGTCGATGCCATCATCGTTGGCGCTGGCACTGCTCACGCCGACAATCCACAGTTGACGGTGCGCCTGACGCCGGAGCAGCGGGAATATCAACGGGCCGAGCGTTCGGGACCATTGCGGGTGATCCTCGCCACCAGAGGACAGCTTACTCCCTCGCTCCATCTGCTGCAACCGGAACTGGCCTCCGGCACCTGTATTATCGTCGGAGAGACCTGTCCCGCCGAACAGATTGAACGCTTACAAGCGTATGGCGTCGAGGTCCTGCCGGTTCCGGTTGATACGCAGGGGCAGATCGATCTTCAGGCCGCTCTGCAAGCGCTGGCAGGCAAAGGGATCATGCATGTGTTGTTGGAGGGTGGAGCGCATCTGCTTGGTAGCGCTTTTGATCAGCGGCTGATCGATTCTGTAGCGGTGTTTATTGCGCCCAAACTCGTTGGTGGGGCAGCAGCACCGGCACCTCTCCAGGGAACAGGATTGGCAGCGATGCGAGATGCGGTGCGCCTGCATCATAGACGTACCCGGATCATCGATGAGGATGTACTGGTCGAGGGCGAATTGCAATGGAACACTGAGGAAAGCTCGCGTGGAGAATAGAAGAAAACGATGAAAAGCATTGGGGAAACGATCCAGAAACAAACAGGCAGGGAAGCGGGACGACATTTGACGGTTCCCGCAGCTGCCGCCGACCTGCGTGCCGGACGCATGCTGTTGCTCTACGACGACATCTATCCCAGCACGGTCATGCTCTGTTTGCCAGCACAATATGCCAACCCGGACAGCTTACAAACACAGCTACAGATCGCTCAGCACCCGCATCAGCCGCTCGCGCTCGTATTGTCGGGAGAACGATTGGATGCCTTGCGCTTACCAGAGATAACACATGCAAACGCACCCGGATATGATGGACAACTTGCCCAGCGTTACGCAGCCAGCATTCGTGCGCTGCTCCATCCAATAACACTTCAAGGCACATTCACGCTACCAAAAAATCTACAGATCATACGCCCACACCCAGGAGGCGTCTTACAGCATCGTGGCTTTGCGGAGGCCGCGCTTGATCTGATGAGCATAGCTGGACTGGAAGGTGGGGCCGTCCTCTACCCAACCAATATCAGTACAATGGACCCTGATGCATTCGAGGTACTCAACCATCTGGCGGCCCAATGGCAGATCAATCTGCTCTCGATCAATACGCTATTGCGCTATCGGCGAGAACACCACGTCAGTTTGATCACCGAAACCAGCTTGCCAACGCCAGAGGCCACGTTTCGCCTGTGGCATTTTCAGGAGATCGAGACGCGCGAACCCTATCTGGTCCTGACGCTGGGAGATATACAGGGGAGCCAGCACAACGCGCCACTATTGCGCCTGCATTCATCCTGCACGACCGGCGATATCTTCGGTTCGCAGCGCTGCGATTGTCAGGCCCAGATGCATAGCGCGTTGCACCAGATCGCACAGGAGGGTCGCGGCATCTTCGTCTATCTACCCCAGGAAGGGCGCGGCATCGGGCTGTCCGGCAAATTGCAGGCGTATGTGTTGCAAGAGCAGGGCTATGATACATTGGAGGCGAACGAGCAGCTGGGCTATCCCATCGACGCCCGCAACTATGAGACCGCGCTAGAAATCTTGCAAACGATGGGTATCACAGCGGTTCGCCTGTTGACCAACAACCCGGAGAAAATCCAGGCTGTGCGTGCTGCCGGTATCTCAGTCGAAAGCGTCCCTCTTCAAACAACGCCCACGCCCGACAACCTGCGTTACTTACAGACCAAACAGCAACGCTTCGGGCATATGCTCTTCTCGCTGTAAGGGAACGGGTAATGTTTTTCGTGGTTGCGCGATGATGATTTTGTACAAACAAGATCGGCACCCTCCGGCATGTCGTAGTCGCGCGACTTTATCGCGCATGGTTCACCATCCTCACACGTGGACCTAGCGCGATAA
>JAICIM010000620.1 GCA_025928885.1 Ktedonobacteraceae bacterium
ATCGCTCCGGTTCGGGTCACGATCTCCTGGTCCAGCGCCTCGATGGGCTGATTGGCCGGGGCAAGCGTGGGCTGTGTGGCCTGGCTCACCTGCTCGATCAGGACGCGCCGCACGCTGTAGGGCGCGAGGTAGCCGTCGTTGATGCCCTGGCTGAGCGAGTAGGTGTAGACGGAGGGGCCAAAATATTTGTTGGTCTGCACATCCTTTGTTTCCAGCGGCGTGGCGGTCAGACCGATCTGGATGGCCCCGGAGAAGTGTTCGAGCGCCTTGCGCCACTTCGAGTCGTCTTCGGCGCTGCCCCGGTGGCATTCGTCAATGATAATCACGTCGAAATAGTCGCTGGGATATTCCCGGTAGCGCTCAAAGCCTTCTGCCCCGCCAGTGAGCCATTGGTAGCTGCCGAAGAGGATATCGTGCGCGATATCGATCTCGCCCATGCCGCGTACGATGCCTTCGCCAAAGGGGCCGAAGGTGTTGGTCTTTGCCTGTTCGAGCAGGTAGCCGCGATCGGCCAGGAAGAGCACGTTGCGGACGCGATAGGACTTTTTCAGCTTCCAGAGGATTTGAAAGGCGACCTGTGTTTTGCCCGTCCCCGTCGCCAGAGTGAGCAGGATGCGGCGTGGACGCAAGCCTTTGCTGGCCTGAAGCACCGCGATAACCGCCTGATTGATGGCAATCTCCTGGTAGTAGCGCGGCTGTTGCGTGAGGTCATAGGGATAGGTGAGGGTACGCTCGTCGTTTGTATTGTTCAGTTGCAGAGTGGTGAGCCAGCGCGTTTGCAGTTCTGCGCGATCGGGCAGGCTCTCCCGGTATTGTGGCGCGAAAGCGGTGCCGTTGAGCCAGTGTAGCTCGATGATCTGTTTTTGCAGCGTCAGGACGTAGGCGAAGGGGACGCAGAGCTGTTGCGCCGCGCTGGCTACTCGTGCCACTGCCTCGTCCTCGTTCTCTTCCTGGCGCTGCACATGCACGACCGCGATGGGGAGCGAGGCCGCAGCACGTAGGAGGGCATCGACCGTGAAGCGTTTGCCGTGCTGTTTGGAGTTTGGGATGACACGACCGGAGGTATAGCGATAGGGGGAGCGCACGAAAAAACCTGTCCAGCCCTGTTTGCGTAAGAACGGTTGGAGTTCTTGCGTCGCCCGACCTAGCGTGATCTGGCTCTCTTCGGGCAGCTCAACCAGTTTAGCCAGCTTCGGGAAGGCGTTGAGCACCTGTCGATCGAGGAGATTGCGATTTTTTACGCTGTCCAGGTAGCGCAGTTCAGCGAGGTGGTCCGTATGAATGGAGCCGCTTTCGGGATCGAGCATTACCTCTTGCTCTTTCAACAACTGCTGTTGATTGAGGATCAGATGGCCGACCGCGTGGGCGAAGAGGGCGACCTGATCTTTGATGGTAAGCTCTTCTTCGTAGACGAACAGGAAGCCTGCCGCCGGTCCGCTCTCACGCAACACGGGGACCAGAGCGCTTTCAAAGCGGCCAATGACATCGATATCGTAATAGAGTGGCATCTGGTTACGTCTGAGCACGCGGTCGAGGCTCTCGCTATCCAGTTCCCGCACCGCCATAATTTTGATGGGCAGCAGTTGTTTCTCCTGCCCGACGAGATCGAGGCAATCTTGATAGAGTTGTGAAAGGGGATGTCCGTTCTGTGCGCCTTTCCACTCAGAGATCACATTCTGCAAACGCTCGGTCACAGGGATATCTGGTGGAAGGGGAGAGTTGAGCATAGTCGTAGAGGACTCCTTTCCAGAGCACAAAAGAGCAAAATATCTTGTAATTCCTCTTTTATATAAAATAGGAGGGAAAAGTGCATTGGACGTTTACCAATACTACCATAAGAAACGAGAGGCTGCAATGCATTGAGCGATCTGGTAATATGCGTGCGTGGCAGGTATAATAAAAGTCCAGCAGTGACACCGCTATCAATCACTCTTTCTTGAAGATTGTGTTTGTGAATAAAGGGCGTTTAAAGCATGAATATTACCTGGTTGACGACGACCAAACCCACGTTCCAGACCGAATGGCTGGCCTTGCCTCCTAAAGAAGCGCATCAAATATTGGAAAAGATCGCTTATTTGACGAAAGATCCCCGACCGGACGGCAACCTCAAGAAGCAGCTCACGAAGATCGATCGCCGCCTGCATCGCCTCGAAAGCGGCAACTACCGCATTATTTATACGTTCGAGGAGCCATATATTAGTCTGCTGGCTTTGCGCCGCCGTCGCGAGGATACCTATAACGAAGAGTTTACCGTTGAATATCTGGGCGGCCTCGATGCCAATATGCAGGCAGAACAGTTGCTTGTGTCAGCTGACGAGCAGCGGGGAACGCCAGCCACGAGCGCAGCGACGCATAGCTATCCCGAACCGATCACGAAAGAGTTGTTGCTCAACCTGCTGATCCCCGCCGAATATCATGCCCGCCTGCTCAATACACATACAGGTGAGGAGCTACTGGATTGTCCGGGTGTGCCTGAAGAGTATCTCTTGAAGGTTCACACACATATGTTTGAGAAGCCCCTGATCCAGGTTTTTCAGGAGAAAGACTATTTATTGCCAGAAGTGAACGACCTGTTGCGCTATAAAAACGGCGAACTGCTCGACTTTTTGTTGAAGCTTTCGCCGGAGCAAGAGAAATACGCCAGCTGGAATTTGAGCGCGAAGGGGCCGACCTTGTTGAAGGGAGGGCCAGGGACCGGCAAGAGCACCATTGCATTGTATCGCGTGCGGTCGCTGATGCAGGCGTTGCGCAAGCAGGGCAAGCAGCAGCCGCGCATCCTCTTCACTACGTATACCAACGCGCTTGTGAACTCATCCCAACAATTGTTGGAGCAACTGCTGGGGGTTGATAGCGAACAGATCGAGGTGTTGACGGTCGATAAGCTGGTCACAACGCTTGTGGAGCAGGCCGCCAATAAAAATGCAAGCAGAAAGACGCCGATCTCTACGCAAGAGCTGGATGAGCTATTGCTCCGTGCGCTGAAAGAGGTCTCATTGGGCGGGAACCCTGCACAGCAGCGGGGGCAGCGGCAGGCGTTGGAGCGGATGGGCTTTGATTATCTGCAACAGGAGATTCTGCGCATCATTATCGCTGGTCAGCTTGCCAGCGTAGACGAATATCTGGCCGCGCCGCGCTCCGGTCGTCGCATGCCGCTCAACGCGTTACAACGCCGGGCCGTCTGGAGCGTCTATGAAACGCTGCAAGCGCTCTTGGAGCGCGATGGCAAGACAACCTGGGAGCAACAGCGGGCGCGGGCTGAGCGGCTGGTTGCTACGGGACAAAGCGACCTGTATTATGATGCGGTGGTTGTGGACGAGGCGCAGGATCTCGACCCGAGTGCGCTCCGGCTGCTCGTGCAGCTCTGTCGCACGCCGGGCAGATTGTTTATTACGGCGGATGCTAATCAATCGATCTATGGGAGTCATTTCAACTGGTCGCGCATCCACGATGAGCTACAGTTTCGTGGGCGCACGGCCATCTTGCAGGCCAACTATCGTTCCACACAGGAGATAGGCGAGGCGGCCCAGGCGTATCTTGCGCAAGAGGTGCTGGACGCCGAGCCGATCGAGCGCCATTATACGTATCATGGCCCGTTGCCGGTTGTGCGCAAGGTCTATAACGAGCAGGATGAAGCCCAGTTGCTGGCGAGCTTTCTGACGGCGGCGGCGCATCTCTACCGGCTCCCAATCAGCGCCTGTGCGATTCTCTGTCCAACGGAGAAGACTGGTCGGAGCCTGGTTACGGCGCTGGCCCGCTACGAGATCGAGGCAACATTTATGCCGGGCCAGCAGCTCAAGCTCACGCAGCCGGGCGTCAAGATCCTCACCCTGAACTCATCCAAAGGGCTGGAATTCCCTATTGTCGCCATTGCGGGTATGCACAAAAGCGGCAAATACACGCAAAAGCCGACATACGCCACGCGAGAAGAGCAGGCCGAAGCGCTGGCAATCGAGCGTCGCCTGCTCTTTGTCGGGATGACGCGAGCCATGCGGGCCTTGCTCGTCGCCCTCCCCGCCCGCAGCTCTTCTCCGCTCGTCACGGGCTTTGATAGGCAACACTGGAATATGGAAGAAACTTAACTTGTAGGAGCACAATAAATCCATATGAACAAAAGAAACTTTCTTTCGTAGCCGCGCGACTTTATCGCGCCTGGTGGCACGTGTGAGGGAGGTG
>JAICIM010000413.1 GCA_025928885.1 Ktedonobacteraceae bacterium
ACAACACAACCACCCCCCTCACATCTACAACCCCGCCCCCCGGCGGGTGGGGTGTTTCGTCCTCCCCGACGTAATTCCCCCCTAACCACAACCCCCCCCCCCCCCCCCCCCCGCGGCTACGACGATTATTAAAGCGCGGCCTCTCCTTTTCTTGCAAGGGAAGAGAGGCCGCGCTTTTTGTTATGCGCAATCCCTGACGGGCTTAGTGGCTTGATCCGCCGTATCACTTCTGCACGTTCGGTGCGGTTCCAAATTCTCACAAACAGCTTTGTGGATGGTGTGGGGAAACCAGCATGGTCTCCAAGGCACCTCTACATTATAGGAGGTATCCCCTAAAAGGGGAATTACAAACCCCTGCCAGGAAAAGAAACCACGCTGGTTTTACCTCTCAATTATACCCGATACAGGCAGGGCCGGCATATTAAGATATCATGAAGGTTTTTCAGGCGTTCGAGGCGACTCGTCATCCAACTCATCGATGAGGTCTCGTACACTCACATCCAGCGCTTTTGCAAGTCTGATTAAAGTTTCAAGCGTCACGTTTGCCTCGGTCGGATGCTGATAGATCCGCCTGACAGTGGTGATGTTCACATCAGACATCCGCGAGACTTTAGCTTGACTAATTCCCTTCTGATCTGCAATCTCTTTGACTCTTAGCCGGATCATCTCTGCTCCCGTACACAATTTTCTACAGTGTAGCTAAATATGAGCGCATACGGTAGACAGCAAAGATACGCTCAATTTTGTAAAGGCGCTTATACTTGCGCAATTATAATTGAGCGATTTATATTATGGTTATCGACCAATTGACGGGATTTTGTTATGTCGTACTACGACGTATAGAGAAAGTGATGAGAAACCAATGCAGAGAACACCAACACCACTACGCACCGAACAATTACAGCCAATCGTGTTCACCACCAGCGAACTGATCGCCGTTGGTGCGGCCATCACTGCTTATCGTAAGTGGCTCACACGTTCGCCTGAAAGCGCGTCAGAGCAGAGCGAAACAATCGCGCTTCTGGATCGCTTTCTACAGCGTCTCTTGCAGCCGGGCAGCTACACGCAGGAGGTCAGGCCATGAACGAGCCAGAGATTACCACGCCGCTTACGAAGACCTTCCAACGCCTTAAAGAACTGGCTGTCGAGACGGGCCTGCTGCATGCAATGGATATTGTGGCGCTGGAGAAACTGGCCGAGCTAAACCAGGTGCAACAGCAAGCCGATCGGCTTGATGAATACGCTCCCGAACAACGAGCACTAATCTGGCCGTTCAAGCAGCGCTACACGTGGTTGCACGTCATCAATCAGTATTTCATTCACCGCGACGACCAGACCAGAGTGTGGCGGCTCGGCACCGAGCTGGGCAGGCGAAGAGGCGGCTGTTGAACGAGCCACCTCTCCATTGTCAGGAAAATGGATGTGGATACGGGCTTATCTCCATATCCGTCAAAGGATGATCTTGATAACCCAGCAAAAACGGTAGCTGATGCAACCGCTCAAAGCCCGTCACGCGCCGATTTTGTTGCCCAAAGGTCATCGGGAGCAGACCGGGCATGAGCACCTTCGCACAATGCAGGCCGCACTCTTGATGCTCCGGCGCGGTTTGATCGATGACGATCACGTCTGTCCCGCGTTTACCGTAGAAGTCGAGCAGGCCCTCAAGGTCGTCGCGCAGGTCCAGGCACGTTGATGGATAGCGATAGAAATCGGGAAAAGCCCGCTGAAAGGTGTGGTGGCGCGGCGTGTGATACAGGAAATGCAGGCGCTCGAACGCCTCTGGCAAAAAGTACACCAGCGGATGATCGTCGATCGTTTGCACGAGGTTCGCATCCTGCAACATCTTCAGCGCCTCCATCCGCCGCTCCTGATCCAGATGACGCGGCGCGGCCAGGAACATTGTAAATTCGCGCAGAGCCTTCAACAACGCCTGCTCTGGATGAGGATGCGATCCCGCCGCGACATACACCTTCGGCATCCCCTCTCGATCCTGCTCGTCAACTCCCAATAGACAGATGCAGGGGATTGCGTGATCTAAGGTGATATCAAAGGCGTGCAGCGTATAACCAGAACAGTGTTCAATATGCTCAGCAAGTAGACGAATCGCGGCATCCTCAACCGAGCGGAGATCGAGACATGGCACTCCCAGCCGGGCATACCACATCAGCAAGAAGGCGTCGCGCTCCACCACCTCCAGGATGCCGTGAAAGATAGCCTCCTCCAGACAATTCCCCAGCGCACAACCGTTGGAGACCTCAAAGACAAAGCGCGGATTGTTCTCGCTGATGGGAACGCCGTAATAGGCGCAGTGTTCCGGCACAAGTAGCGGCGAACGCTGCTGAAAAGAATAGCCCCATACCCAGCGACAGATCAGATCGTGATGATAAGGAACCATGTGATGGCAGGCGTGATCGTTGTGCGACTCATATTGCTCCTGAGCATGCAATCCTAGCATCGTGGGATCAAGCGCCGTCTTTCCCTGCTGCGTCAGCTGCCGATAGCTTGCCTCGACCACAGTGTCCTTCCCGCGTGGATGCAGGCCAGCATAGCGCTCAATCGCTTCCAGCACGGCTACCAGCTTGCTCTGTTCTGGGCGCACCGTGCAGCCGGTTCCATGCACGGTCTCTGTCGCCGAAGCAAGCTGTGACGAAGCCAGCGGCAACACATGATGGTTATTAATTGTGAGCGCTGCCACCAGACCGCTTTGCGGATCAACGTAGGTCGCCAGAATCTGTTCAGCGCTTGCTGCGGGCTGTTTGACGCGATAGGTGTAGACCTCCGCTTTGGGACGCGATTGCAGGGCAATGGTCGCCCGTTCCGCACTATCTTCAGCCAGCTCACCACACTCTACGCACGAAGGGAGTGCAAGAAAGGGATGGCGCGAACATTCCAGCGTCTCCAACGAGACGGTAAGCAGGACGCAGGCCGTTTGTACTTGCTCAGGCTGTTGTAAATAGGTGCTGACCTCCCCGATAACCAGCGCCGCCAACGTTGCCGCGCTAAACGACGAGAGCCAGGGCTGCTCAATGACTGCCAGCTGATTGTGCGCGTCGTGATCCTGAGCGCTGTAGCGCTGCAAAAGCTCACGATCGGCCTGAGAGGGCGCAGCATTGAACAGACGCAGCTCCGCGCACTGCGCACAACCCTTTTTTCCTGGCAGCACACAGGGACCGATGATACCCTGATCAAATTGGGTATACACAGGCAGCAGGGCCACTCGCTCCTGTAAGCAGCGCCGATTGATCGCTTGCAGTGTGCGTGGCGACCACGTATCGCTACAATAGACAACGATAGCGCATGTAGCCAGCTGTTGAGGAGCGTCTTCTATGCCGCATACAATGGCTTCATACACGCCCGCCGCAAGTCGTTGCACCTCCTGAAAGATCCGACCCTCGCCTATGAGTCCAATGGAGCCTCTTTTCTCCGCTCTCATGCCATCATTCTCCCTTCTGCAACGCTTTTCCGCTCACCAGCACACGCACGATAAAGGGCAGCATCCGTGCCAGCGTCGGATCATGATCGAGCGGCACAACAAATGCATGCATCCCTTGCGAGTATAACTTTTGCAACAACCATTCGCGTCGGGCCGACCATGTATCTGGTACGGCGCTGGATGGTGGCACCGACACTTGCTCTCCACGCACATCCAACGGCAGCGCTGGCACCACAGCCGCTGGATAGTCAAGTTGCGGGGAGCGTCGCGCCAGATGCCACCACAGCGCTCGTTCCAGTCCCGCTCGTAGCGCCTGCTGCTCGTCACAGTCTGTACTATATGCAATGACCTGCTCGCCTATACATAGGGCGAACGTCGGAACCTGCAACGCGCCTGTCACATCGTATACCGTCACCTGCTCGCCTGCTGTTTGCAAAAGCTGATAGAGATAGCTGGCATCTGCATTCATAGGCATCTTGAGCAGATCGACCTGTGGATATGACCGCTGAGCATCAACTAATTGTGCAATGGTAAGGAAACGGCACCAGTCCAGCAGCGCTCGACAGACAGCTTCCTCCCAGGACATACCCGTCGCAATGCCCCGCTCGTCGGCAGAGAAGACATGTGTTGTGGGGACTAGAACCGCTTGCTCGGTCTGCATATCCATAGCCCAGGTCCATAACTCATCCTCTGAGGGCAGCATCTCTCCCCCAATCAGTTGCTCACCTGTAATAATAGTTGCGGTAGGATGTTGTTGCAGCATCTCAACAGCGAGCAGACGGCGTTGATCCACAACCGTTGCAGCATAATGCATATACGCTTTTTGTGCGGCCTGCACTATAGCATCGTTTGCGGAGAGGTTCACGGCAATCACGCTGGCTGGTTCGCCCTGCTGGTGGGAATTGGCGAGACGGACTTTATATGTGGCGAGAGGAACCTGGGCAAAATGATCGTCAACGGAGGTAAAGATCCCCACGCGCTCATCAACGCAGGTCGCAAAGTTTTCCAGAAACACGTTCGGCTCGATCGGCTCCTGCCGCTGCATCTGCTGGATCTGCTCTAGAAACCGCGACGCGGTTGGAGCAACCGGGCGCAGGCAGGAGCGGCAATGGGGATGTGGTAAAAAGGTATGGTCCTCGCTCACGCCGGTCGCAAGATCGATCGCGGTGAGATTTTCAGCTATTTCTGTCGAGCCGGCCTGCGTTACATGACGAAACACCCCGAACAGCAACTGATTACCAATAATGATGGCTTGCGATGGTGTGACCGGCTGGCAACTGGGAGATGATGGCTGATCTTGCAATGCATAGCGTGGATGTTGTTCAGAAGGGAGATTGGCTTGCAAGCGCCTCCATGCACATTCCCAGCACGCCCCGGTCGTTGACGAGACTAGCGGACCAACCCAGGCCGTTTCATCAACAACAATGGCCTGATTGAGCAGTTTCTGCTGCTTAATACACAAGCTGTTGAGCAACCGCGCCCGCGACAACATGGGCTGCTCCGCGATATGCACAATGACATCATAGGGCTGGATCAGCACACGCATCTCGTCCTCATTATCCCAGGCAGGTGCATCGATCAGGCGTATGCGTTGTTCATTGGTACATAGCTTATGCATTTCATGGAGCGATCGTGCCGCACTATCATCGTCGGAGGTGCTAAGCAGGCCAATCTGTTTCACACCGCAGCGTACACCTGCCCTCACGAGCGCGTCGAGGCTTAGCCCGGAAGCGATCAGCAGCAGTCGTTTGTTGCGAAAATCTTCAAATCGTTGAGCAGCCGAGGATTGCAAGGATGCAATAAACGTGATGTCAGGTGTATATGCAGCTAATAGCGCCATATCGGGAGCTGGCTGTTGATCCTGGCCTGCATCTTGCAGAAAACCGTGGGCCAGGAGCTTTGCGGCCAGATTGGTGACCATCTTTTTGCGATCTTCATCCAGCCCTTCCGTGATCTCCTCCAGCGTCGCCTCCCCAGTGAGAAGGGGAACGAGATGGGTGAGCAAAGCATACAAGCTTTTTCCTCTCAGCAAGAGGGTGGTAGTGTTCCCCCGCAGATAGACGCCATTCGACACAGGAACGTAATAAACGTCGGCTTTCCATTTTGGACGCATGCTTGATGCCAACATGATGTAAGTCCATTCTTCTTGAGAAAAGTGTCCATATAAACCGGTGACTCATCTTTATTTACATGGTTTCGTACCGTGCTTTGTACTGCAAAGGGGAATGTCAAGCAATGGTGTAAACTGAAGGATGATTCGCGCCTCTCTCTCCATCCCTGCTCAAGAACGTTGAGGCCGTGGGCAGGGATGAAAAGCTTCTTGATTAGTTGTGGCAGCAGCTGTGGCAGCTATGACAACTGCAACTGTGGCAACTGTGGCAGCTATGCTCACAACTGTGGCAGCTATGCTCACAACTGTGGCAGCTATGACAACTGCAACTACGGCAACTGTGGCAGCTATGACAACTACAACTGTGGCAGCTTTCACAGCTATGGCAGCTGTGGTGATAAGACCCTCCGCCCTGGATCTCTTCCAGATTCTCGTCGGTCAGGTCAATGAAGTCAACGAATTGATTGGCAAGTTTCATGATATTGTCCTTTCCGTATAAAACGAAATGTTTTTATTCGCTTCCAAATTCCCTGCGCTTTTCTGGCGACTCAACATCCATAAGTCACTACAAAAGAAGTATAGAGAGCCATACAATCGACTTTTTTACATATATATTTTCTACATACAACAATCATTTTTTGCGATATGAAGAATATCTATGAAAAATACTAGAAATAGGGATACATCAATTATCTGGAAGCGCTATACTTATTTTAGGAGTTCTTCATGAGTTGTGAAGGGAGATACGATATATGGAGCCGCAGCGTTCTTTTTTCCGCCCGAAAGCCATGCAAGCATTTTTACAGAAGCAAGAAAAGGATATGCTTCCCCGCTTTTTCTCTCCCTACACAGCTACCTTAGCGTATCTTTTGCTCTTCCTTCTCGCTCTTATTGGCCTGTTC
>JAICIM010000526.1 GCA_025928885.1 Ktedonobacteraceae bacterium
AAACCCCCCCGCAACTACGAAATTATAGTAAAATTCATAATGCATCGCGCTCTAGATAGATGCATTCACGCAATACATCGTAATCCGTTTTTAGAGAGTCCAATTACTCATCAGGAACCGCCGCTCAGGTCCGAGAAAGTTGAGAAGAGAGAACGTATGATTAGCCCTTCGCCAACTCAACCACCACCAGCACCGGTCTCGGCAATACCCGAAAGGAAAATCGTCGATTCGACGGTACTGGCCAAATCAGGGAAACCTCGCTCTGGGAGAGTCATCAAGGCTATTCTTCGCCCACCCTTGAAGCTCATTTACTATCTAATTCAGTTCGTCAAGGGCCATAAGCTGCTCTCTCTGGGAGCGCTGCTTCTCCTGCTGTTAAGTATCGCGCTGACCAATTATGTAGCAACAGGGGCCACGCCTTTCGGCATAGGCAATGATCCTATTGATAGCGGGTTGCGCAATATAGGTGCCGAAGGCCATATAAAAACGTGGTTATACGCTGTGCGTGATGGCGATACCACTACTTTAGCAAAGCTTGAAGGCAACGTATCTCAGCCACCCGACTCCACGCAACTCATCCAGCAGTTCAGCCAGACCGACGGGCGCGTATGGAAGTCAGTTCACGTCGTAGGAACCACCTCCCAGGAAGATACAACTGAAGATAGTTTCGTTGAAGTCGAGTTAGCGGACAACGCCACAGCTTCGACAAGTACCAACATTATCTTCCATTTTATCAGTATCCAGGGAAGCGAAGAAATCTTCGGTATCGAAGTCGTCGCTGCCCGTAAAGCGGTACAGCAGCAGCAGTAAGGGGAAATAACCCTCCTCCTATAGACGGAAGGAACACAAGTCGTGGCAAACGAAGAGACGAAAAAAAAGCAGGGCGACCTTGATAAGTCGATAGACCTGGGTCTGGACCAGTTCGGACGCTTTGCACGCACACGCTGGTTTTTACTGATAATCCTGGCGATAGTGATCTGGTACAGCCTTGTATACATGATACCCCAGCTACGCCCCCCCACTCCCAGCACCCTTTTCCAGGTCATCCTCCAGATTAGCTTCGCATTGATCTTTGTCGGCGTACAGTTTTTTATGTATTTCTTTCTCATGGGACGCCCCCGCATGTACTGGGTGCTACCAGGAGAAACAGGCGTCAACTTTGACGACTACAAGGGCAACCCGGAAGTACTGGAAGCCGCTCGCCGCATCGTGTCCCTGGTCACAGGTGTCAAAGAGTTCGAGAAAATGGGCGGTAAGCCAGTACGCGGTCTGCTCCTTTCTGGCCCTCCGGGAACCGGCAAAAGCTATCTGGCCCAGTGTATCAGCACCGAGGCCGGCGTCCCCTTTGGCTATATCAGCGCGGCCAGTCTGCGGGGTATCTTCATGGGCATGGACGTGCTGGCGATTAAGAATGTCTATAACAAAGCCCGCCGCTTTTCGCGCGAATATGGCGGCTGTATCGTCTTCATGGACGAGCTAGATGCTATTGGCGCGTCGCGTGCGGCTGGTGCGACAATGGGTATGGGCATGGGCGGCATGATGGGCGGCATGGGCAACGGCACCGGTGGCCTCAATGAGCTGTTGATGCAGTTGGACCCGCCCAACATCGAGACGGGCTGGTTCAAAAAGCTGCTCCGCCTGCTCGGTCTCGCTCATGGCCGCGCACAAACCCAGCCGGTCCTGACCATCGGCGCAACCAATATTCCTGACACGCTCGATACAGCTCTTATGCGTCCAGGTCGTTTCGACCGCAAAATTCATGTTGCTCCTCCAACCGATAAGTATCGTCCCGAGGTCGTCCAATACTATCTGGATAAGGTCAAACATGATCCTGATATCTCGATAGCTGCCATCTCGCAACGTCTGGTTGAGTACACCCCGGTTCGCATCAAACACGTGATCAACGAGGCCGTGATTATCGCCCACTTCGACGACCGCGAGACAATCACATACAAAGACATTACTGAGGCACAGGATGTTGAAGAATACGGACTGCGGCAGGAAAGTGAGCTAACGCCCGTCGAGCGCCGCCGTCTTGCGTATCACGAAGCTGGACATACCGTTGCCGCTTATTATCTGATGGATCGCTACTTCCCCGCGTATGTCACCTTGCATATGCGCGGCGACGTGGCAGGAGCGGCGGCCTTCGCCCACCAGCGTCCCAAAGAGACCGTCATCACGCATAGTAAACAAGATGTCCTGGCAGATATTCAAATCTCTATGGCCTCGCGTGCAGCAGAAGAACTCTTTCTGGATGTCAACCTCAGCGGCGTCACTGGAGACTTCGCCTCGGCCACCCGTGAAGCTGCTCTCTATATCGCTGCATTCGGCATGGATGGAACATTTACCTCCGCCCTGGCATTCAGCAGTAGCAATCCGATGGCTGGGGGCAATCCCTTTGCCTTACCCGGTGTGGCAGAGCGCACAGAAAAGCTGCTTCAGTCTCAGTTCGAGGCAGTCAAACAACTCTTCCGCGACCATAGCGAGGCCGTGATTGCTGTAGCGGAAGCGCTTATTGAGCGCAGCGAGCTGGTAGCTGAGGAGATTAAACAACTGATCGACGAGGCCGACGCTCGCCACGTTGCCCGACGCGTTATTAGTGAGTTTGAGCCGCTGTTAGAGGCCGGCCACAACGGGAATGGCAGCAACGGCCATGCCCTCGTCAACGGTCACAGCAACGGCAAAGGTGCTCTTCCCGCTCCACGCGTGGATAGCAGCCCATTGAATAGCGTTGAAGGGACAACTTCTCCACTTATGGAGGATGGAAACGAGCCGCCCCAGGCGGCCAGAGACAATCCGTATCTGTACTAGAGGTCGGAGTTTCCCCTGACAATGAACGAGGGGCATGGTGAGCCACAATAGGCTTCTACCATGCCCCTTTTGCATGGCATCGCGTGATGACTTTTGTTGCCAAAACTTGAATATCAGGTGGGTTTCTGCTATTGTGATGGATGGCATTATGCTTTCGCGAATTGAGTACATATGGCATTATGAAAGAAGAATTCCTGACAAGAGATAAGAATGTATGACAACAAGTGCAGTAGTAAAAGATAACCAACAACCAGACCTGACGGTCAGACAGGGAATGCCCTGGCAAACACTGCTCACCTTCCTGCTGGCGCTGGCGTTTGTCGTCCTCAGCCTCTGGCTGCGTTTGCGCGATCTGGGCCTGCCCTTCGACCGTGATAGCTACGATGAAGGAGTCTACTGGCAAACGTTGCGAGCGCTGAGTGCCGGCCATCCGCTCTATTCGGCGACGTTTTACGCGCAGCCACCGATGTTCGTCCTCTCTATTTTCCCAATCTATCAGCTGTTCGGGCAAACGCTCTGGGCAGCTCGCTTCGGCGTGGTGCTGCTCTCGCTGGCGGGACTGCTGGGCGCTTATCTCGCCGGGCGCGTGCTGTCCGGGCGCGTTGGCGCACTGGCGGCCCTGCTCCTGCTGGCGGTTAATCCGCTCTATCTGGCCGAATCGCAGATATTACAGGCCGACGCCTCTTCGGTTGCGCTCTCGCTGCTCTCGGTCGGTCTGGCCTATCTCTGGTGGGAAAGGCCCGATGGTCTGATGGGCCTTTGCATGGCGGTCCTCTGCGCCGTAACGCTTGCCCTGGCTATTTTTAGCAAGCTGCTGGTCATCTCTACCTTTGTGCCGGTCGGCCTCCTGCTGGTGGCTCATCTCTCGCGTATTTTTCGTCAACCCAACACAACCGGTCAATCGCGCCTTGTCCGTAGCCGCTCCCTCATCGCAGGCGTGATTGCCTTTGTGATCGCGACGTTGTTTATTTTTCTCCCCTTTCTTGGCTCGTCTCATGAGTTATGGCAGGGAATGGTGGCTCTGCACAACGTCGCGGACGCGCAATCGAAAGCGACGCAACAGACGGGCCTCGCACTGCTATTGCCACAGCGCCACAACCTTGATATGCTCCGTCCCACGCTGTTCTCTCTCACAGGCATTGCAGCCCTCTATGGGACGCTTACAGCTCTCGTGCGACGCGACTGGCGCGTGTTGCCACTGCTTGTCTGGCTGCTTGTCACGCTGTTCGTTCTGTTGCGTCAGGCTCCCCTCTTTCCACATCACCTTGTCGCGCTCGTTCCACCGCTGGCCCTGCTTGCTATCATGGGCATCGCGCCGCTTCCGGGCAAACTGACAATCAACCGGAAACAGCTCCTGACACTCACCAGCAGCATGACCGCGCTGGCCCTGCTGCTTATTCTGGTCATTGCAGGCACCGATTTCCAGACCTCGCGCACCCATCTCTATCTGGTGCGCATGACCGGTGCGGGCCTGGATGCAAGTAACCAGAGCGTCGCGCAGGATCTTCAGAATGTGACCACACCCGATCAACTGGTGGTGACTGACGCTCAGTTTATAGCCGCACTGGCAGAGCGCAACACCCCTCCCGATCTGGTTGATACATCGGCGGTTCGTATCAACGCCGGTTCCGTCACTGCCGATCAGTTGATCAAGGGAGCTGAGCAGCCCAAAGTACAGGCTGTGCTCTTCTACACGGGACGCATCAACAAGCTCCCGACCTTCTACACCTGGGTCACACAACATTTTCATCTCGTACGCAACTATGGTAATGGCAAAGAGTTGTGGACTAAGGTATGATAGTATTTGAACCGAATTGCGTCTTGTTGAAGCCAGTCAGGAGATGACTATATGCAGAAAAGAAAAACGTTCAGTACAATGGAGATCGTCCTGGTCTGTGTGCTGGCGGGATCATTGATCCTATCCTTCATTCAGTCCCGTCAGGAAGAGGATAAGCGTTCCTGATACACGAACTTTGACAATGTGCAGGGGTGATACCTGTCGTAATGCACAATTTTGACAACGGGCAAGCGTAATACCTGTCGTAGCCGCGCGACTGTATCGCGCCTGGTCCAGCATCCTCAAAAGTGGCCCCAGGCGCGATAAAGTCGCGCGACTACGACAGGTATCACCCCTGCACATTGTCAAAATTCGTGTATCAGGAACGCTTATCCTCTTCCTGACGGGACTGAATGAAGGATAGGATCAATGATCCCGCCAGCACACAGACCAGGACGATCTCCATTGTACTGAACGTTTTCCTTTTCTGC
>JAICIM010000228.1 GCA_025928885.1 Ktedonobacteraceae bacterium
CGGACATTTACCTGCGGTCTGATACTATTTTATTTTGAAAATCAACATTCTATTATCAGACGCTTCCCTTTTTTTTTTGTGGCGCTACTTTAGCGGGGGGTCCACGGTCCCAACACCCCCCGCCGGCCGCTAAAACCCCCCGCAACTACGAAAGAGATTACGCTTCTGAAAGTTGCATGATCTTGACATTAAATGTTAGCTTATGCTAATATCCTAGTACACAACTAGGATATTAGCATGCCCCCGATGCTCATACAGCAGAGCAATCGCCACAGAGCATATCTATAATTTCGAGAAGTGAAGAGGGCGTGGTCTTTTCGTGGGGTTGAAACCACAACAATATACTTTGAGAGGAATACATATCTATGTCGAGTCAGCCCGTCAAACACGTAACGGCGCACAATATCTGGCGCACAAGTTGGCGTGTTGCGCTCATTATCGCGGGTCTCCTGCTCGCCGGCGTCCTTGTCTGGCAGGGTATTGCAGCTTCGGGCGCACCTGATCCAACTGCTCCTCATCTTGATCGTACTGCGGTTATCCTCAATACCGGTATTCTCGTCTTCCGCGAGGGTCTTGAGGCAATTCTGGTACTCTCCGCAATTACGGCCAGTCTGGTGAAATCGAAGCAATCGTACCGCAAACCGATTGCCGCCGGTTCGGGCCTGGGCTTCCTGGCAACGATCGCCACCTGGTTTATCGTCGTTGCCATCATGTCGCAGATCAATGCTCCGGCCCTCGATATTCAGGCCGCCACCGGTCTGCTCGCCATTGTGGTCCTGCTCATCATTATGAACTGGTTCTTCCATAAAATCTACTGGACCGGTTGGATCTCGCTGCACAATAAGCGCCGCAAAGAACTGATGAACAATGCGGACAGCGCCGGCTCTGGTACGCTGTTCGGGCTGGCGATGCTCGGCTTCTCGGCGATGTACCGCGAGGGCTTTGAGGTGGTCCTCTTCCTGCAAAGCCTGCGCCTCCAGGTTGGCTCGATGATTGTTCTTCAGGGCGTGGCTATTGGCCTCTTCTTTACCGCCATCGTCGCCGTGCTGACCTTCATGACGCACCACAAGCTCCCCTACAAACGCATGTTGATCCTCACGGGCGTGATGCTGGCTATCGTGCTGGTGGTGATGGTTGGCGAGAGCGTGCAGGAGATGCAGCTAGCCCACTGGATCTCGACGACGCCGGTGAATCTGCCCATTCCCGACTGGATGGGCGTCTGGTTCGCGGTCTTCCCCAATGTTGAGGGACTGATTGCTCAGGTCATCGCGGGTATTCTCGTCCTCGGCTCCTACTTCTCCGCCGAATACATTCGCATCTGGCGGCCTCGCAAGCAGGCGGAGCGACGCGCCGAAGAGGCCCAGAACCTTGAACTGCAAGAACTGGCCCCGATAAAAGATTAGACGTTTCATACAAAACAAGCCGTCGGTTATTCGCGTGAATGCCGACGGCTTTGTTCTTTCTCAGCTATTTTCGCCTGTAAAACATGAGGTTTAGAGAAATCTCTTGTATAGTAGAGAGCAATGGCGCGGGGTTCATCTCTGTAGTACGCTCCCTTCAATAGTTCCGTCTCGTGTCTGATTTCCAGAACTCAGCGCCATCCCCTTTTCACCCGCACATCCGGCTATGCCCTCCACAACCAGCGCGAGTGGGCGCGTACCATGACTTTTCCTTCACGCAAAATCTGCTGATGGCGCAGACATTCCTGTCCCGCTGTGGGTAAAGGATCGAGCCAGCTTTGAATAGTCAGCTCGTCGCCAAAGCGCGGGCTATCCACATATTCGATATCGTAGTGGAGCGGGTCAAACTTCGCCACATCCGGCGCAATGCCAGCGCAGGCATAGGCTTCCCAGGCCACATCATCCAGCATTTCAACCGCTGAGGCGTTGTTGAGGTGTTGCATCAAATCGACATCAGAGAAGCGCACCATCGAACTTGTCGTCTCTGGTTCGGCTTCTGGTGCTGATGGGAAAGGCTCGTCTGGCTGCGGCGGCAACAATTCATCAGGAAGCCAGATCTGGGCCGTTCTCTCTGGCATGCGCGTCGGGCGACCACGCGGATCGACATACACCCAGAGCGTATGGGCGGCGATGACCGGTTCGCTCTGCGGCTCATCGGCAAGACGCGCCTCATAACCACGCTGGGCCGTGACGCGGGTAAAACCGAGGCCATAGGTCTTTAATGCGAGCCTGGTATGCACTGGGATGGGGGCGGCAAAGGTGATAAAGGTGCGCTTGACCACCCAGTAACCGTTGCCAGAAAGCTGCGCATCCTCGGCATCCAGGGCTGCGATATCCTGCATATAGCGTAAAAAGGCTGGAGGGGTCAGCACGCCATTACAATTGCACTCATCATAGCGAACGATATGCATATGGAAGAATTCTCGTCGCATGTTTGCTCCTTGAATAGTATATTTGCCAGAAAGAAATTTACTTATTGCCCCAATTATACGCCTTCACAACACAAGAACGGACACCTTTCCAGGAAAGATGCCCGTTCTGTCAGTCGTTTTGCTACACGTTGGCGGCAATCTCAGGCACAGCCTCCTGCTTCACCTCTTCGTGCTTCTCAGGCTGTTGCGGATTCTTTAGCGTGATAATCACAAGCAGAACAATGACCAGCGAGACCACATCGCTGATGGCAAACGAGATTTGCGGAGTGGTCCAGGGAGCAATCAACGCCTGGGCCAATGGAGCCGTCAGAATCGCAAACGAGATGGCGGTTCCGCGTATCCCCATGATTTGTGAACGATTGTGATCGCTCGTCTTGCCCAGATAGATTGTGCTCAACGCCGGAATGAGCAACGCACTTCCCATACCCGTGAGAATAGTCGCCACGATCAATAGCGAGTAATCATGGACAAAAAGCAGCGCAATATTCAGGGCTGGTGCCAGGATGCTGCCAACCGTAATGACCAGTTTCTTTGAGAAGCGCTCGCTGATTCCTCCAAGCAGCATAGGAAACACGGCCAGGGCGGCACCATACACGCTGACAATCACACCATACTGGGCCGGATCGTACCCCAGCATCTTCTGAAAGTAGAAGGGATATTGTGGCAATACAAACGGATAAACAAAGGTCATCCCGAAATCGATGATCAGCAGCGGCAGGAAAGCCAGCAGCAGTCCCGGCTGGATCAATGGCGTACCACGCTCCTTCTTCTGTTTCTGGCGCTTCTCCTGTTTGCGGTTGGCATACCGCACCCGGGCCTCTTCGCGCACCTGCGGCGAGAGCGTCTCAGGCAACATAAACAGAGCCAGCAGCGACGCGACCAGGGCGGCGGCGGCAGTAATAAAGAACGGGCTGGAAAAGCCCCAGGACTGATAGAGCAGGCCACCTATTCCCGGACCGATGGCAATACCAGCGGACTGTGCAGTGGTCATGAAGCCAATCCAGCGACCTTGCTTCTCTGCCGGCACCACATCGCCCACAATCGCGTTAGAGACAGGCATCAAACCGGAAATAAGCGCACCCTCGACGAAACGTATGAGGATGAATACAACCGGGATGTTGACGAGCGCCAGCACAATACTGGTGACGATAAAGCCAGCCAGCGAGAGCAACACTATTGGCTTGCGCCCAACACGATCTGCCAGCGTGCCAAACGGCGTGCTGAAAAGAAACATTCCCAGCCCAAAGCCACCCTCCATCAGCGCCAGCGTCTCAGCGCCCAATCCCAACGCCTCCAGACGCTGGGGAAACACGGGAACAATAATCCCAAAGCCCGTCATAAGGATACCAATACAACAGGATAGGAGTATCAGTGCGCTCGCCATCTGTTTCGGTGTCAGTACGATAGACGAGCGAGGAGGAGATGCCTCCTGAATTGTTTCATTTTCTGGTTGCATTACATGCATATGGACATGATTCCTTTCTACGTATTCTTCTCTCCATCATCCATCTTCAGGTAGCAACGTATCATTGTCATTACTTCTTCTATCAATTTTTCAGCTGGCACAGGAAAATCATAGACAGCTGTGGTAACTGAGATGCCAGAAAGGAGCATGATCAGCGTGGCGGTCACGGCGGCAGGGTCGCGTGATTCTATCTGCCCCTGCGCGATGGCCTGCTCAACGCTGGTCTGCATTTGCTGGAACGATTCTGTGTGGACCTGCGACATCCACTGCCCGATCTCCGGCCTCTGCGTTGCCAGCGAGAGCAGGTGGAGCGAGAGCAGGCAAAACTCGTGCTGCTTCTCATCAGCACGCAGGTTATCGTTGACAAACTGAGCCAGCTTGCTCTGAAACGACTGCGAGGCCTCCTCCAGCACCGGATACTGCTTATCCTGAAATTCACACGAAACCTTTTGCAACACCGCCAGCAAGATTTCATCTTTATCTTTAAAGTGATAAGTCAGAACACCATTGGAGATACCAGCTTCTTTGCAGATATCGGCAAACGTCGTTCGTGACCAGCCTTTTTGCGCCAACAAGCGTTCTGCCGCACACAGAATCTGTTCTCGTCGGATGGCATGCACATCCACACGTACCATCGTACTTTCTCCCTGAAACAATTAGTCTGAATTTAGAGTAGCCACTCCAATGTGAGAGTGTACACTCCAATATGAGGGATGTCAAGGAAAAACCAGGGACAATCGAGCTTGTAAGGATTGCCGGAACATGGTATAGTGTAATTTAACATTTATTTAACATTCACTTAACAATCCATTAATATAAAATTGGAGGGGAGAAAGGAATGATTTCGGTTCAAACAGCATTACTGCGGTTGGGTCTTGCTCTTTTGCTGGGAGCACTGGTAGGATTCGAGCGAGAACGAGGGGAACGTGCCGCCGGATTGCGGACACACGCCCTGGTTGCGCTGGGATCATGTCTGGTGATGATCGTCTCCGCCTTCGGTTTCGCCGATATCCTGGGAACCCATAATGTGACGCTGGACCCATCCCGTATGGCGGCACAGGTCGTGAGCGGCGTTGGTTTTCTTGGTGCAGGCACGATTTTATTGCGCAAAGAGATTATCAAGGGGCTAACGACTGCGGCAGCCGTCTGGGTTGTTGCGGCGATTGGACTGGCCTGTGGGGCTGGTCTGCTCATAGAAGCGATCCTCACCACAATCTTTACCATTGCAGTGCTCACGCTGTTGCAACCCCTCCGTCAGCGCCTCCATCGCGTACCAGAGGTTCAGCAGCTCAGAATTAAAGCCGTGGCAGAACAGGCGCTCCTCAACCGCATCTACGATATCTGTACGGGAGCCGGGGTCAGCATCCAGCAGGTTGAACTGCAAACAGGCAACGGACACGATAAAATGGAGATTGCATGTACAACCAGCGAAGCAAACAGCCTGGCAAAGTCTCTGCTTGCCCTGAAAAGCGCTTCGGGCCTGGAAACCCTCTCGATCAACCTCCACAACCCGACCGGCGAAACGACGCTCTTCCCTATTTTGACTGAAGAGGAGGCACGGGTTCGACAAAATCTATAAGAGATGATTATAGTCTTCGTGAGAACCGATAAAGAACCATGAAATAGTATCACCTTCCCATGCACCCACCGCCCGGTAATGCAACCCGATTCTCACAGAATAAATAGATGCTTCACGATCAATGCACTCGAAGTGCAGACCCGGGTAATATGGATTAGATTTAAAAAGCTGATATGCACTCATAGCCTGCTTTTGTATGTTATATGGCAATCGCGCAAATTGTTTACGAAATTCCTTTGTTCGCTTGTTTCTCACTCAACCGCAAAACCACCTTCTTCAGTCTCTCCTCTGGATGTTTGTCTTTTTGCTTCCGCTGCGAGGCGACGCAATGCGTTTCGGACACGAGGCGTATGGACAATGCCATGCCACTCCAACTCATCTCTACGCTCTAGATCATTAGCGCTATCTTCATTCATAGAAGATGTATGACTTGATACCACTCCTCTAGTATTCCAGACTTCTAAAGTTGAGTTTCCCAGTTGGACATCAATATTTGAATCATGAAGCGTAGAAGATGTATATTTGGCAAAATCAGGCAGTGAAGATGTACCTCTTGAATCTGCTGTTGTAACATTTCTATTAATATTTATATTCATTTATTATTCGCCTCCTTCCTTCGTTCTTTTAGCAGCAAGATATCCCTCTAGTCCCGCTTGTAACGCCTGAATCAGCCTGGGTATAAGTTCGGGATCTATAATTACTCTTGACACACAATTAGCTCGAATAGCGCCTAAATCCTTCAGCCTCGTTAGATTCTCATCAGGTGAACCTGTTAGTATAGGGAGTTGCGTTTCAAAGAATGAAAGAATGATCTCGTATTCCCCTGGCTGGACAAATACATTTGATGCATAGCGGCTTTGAATATCATCTGGTATATGCCATTCGACCGGAATATTTACGCTTTGTGATGGCTGTTCTCTCTGTTCTGATGATTCTCTCATATAATACTCACTTTTCCCTGATGTCGGTATGTAGCACGGCTTACAATACCCCCTTTACCTTTACTATAATTCATATTACCAGAGAACGCAACTTTCATCTCCGCTCATAACATGGTAAAGCAATCAATTGTTCAATAACAATACGCTCTTAGCGATTGATTACTTTACTTCAATACTTCACCTGAAACTATTGTATAGCAGACGCTTTATTACAAACGAGCATAAATCTCCAGAATGTTGCTTTCAGGACCTTTGGAAGTAGATAAATAAAATGGCCCCGTGCTATACTCGGAAAGTCGTGATCATCATCATCCAGAAATGAGCCAATCATGCAAGAGACACAAGAACAACAGTACGGGACCGAACGATTGGTGGCATTTAGCGATGGAGTCTTTGCATTTGCCATCACGCTCCTATGTGTCGATGTGATTAACGCCTTTCCACACTTGCCTTCATCAGCTACGGATGGGCAGTTGAGGGACGCGTTGCTTGGGTTATGGCCCAGCTTCTTCTCCTATGCCCTCAGTTTTTGTCTGGTAGGGATATACTGGGCTGCCCATCACCGGACGTTCTACTATATCACCTCCTCGAATACCACTCTGATCTGGCTCAATCTAGCGCTGTTAATGTTTATCGCCTTTCTGCCGTTCTCCACCTCCTTGCTGGACGAATACACCGACAGTATCGTCATCACGGCATTCTATGCGGCAACCATGACCATTATCAGTCTGTTCAGTCTGCTGATCTGGGAGTATGCGGCCTTTAAGCATCGCTTGATTCCTGCCGACCTGGATGAGAGAACCATCCGTCTTTTTCGCTGGAGAGGCGGTATCTCACTGGCTTTATTTCTCATCTCCATCGGACTTGCCTTTTTCAATATCTGGCTTGCGAAAGTGTCCTGGCTCGCCATTTTCCTGATTCGACCCCTCTTGCTCAGGCAGTTTGTAAAGCGGAGACCATGAGCCATCGGTGTTTTTGCTCCTCACTGTCAGGCACTCGCTGATCTTGTTCAGAAGCACATCTCCACAGCAATATACAATGGAAAAACACAGGTGCTACCGTCGCCAACGAGGGGTTTATGAACAGAAACAAAGTCTATGAAACCACGTTGTACCTGGACACGATTGAAGAGTTCTTCAATAAACCCGATCTGAGTCCTCTTTCAGAGCAATATAAGGAGTACAGTCGTACTTCGGGCATTGAATATCTAGCCAAAGAACTGTATGCTCATCCAGCAATCAAAGAAGTAGACGTGACTATTGTATTACCTGCTGAGAAGAGCGCACCGGATCTAGAGCAGAAAACGCAGGCTGCGGTGTTACGGTATTGCCGTGCTCGCATCAAGGAGATCGAACAAGAGATGCAAGGACTCCGCAAGCGTGCGGTTGAGGCCACAGTGATGGCGATTGTGGGCCTGGTGCTTTTCATCAGCGTAGGCAGCCTCTTGACGTATTCCTCATCTTTTATCATTGAAGTGATCGGGCAAGGTTTGACCGTCGTTGGATGGGTGTTCATCTGGTTCCCTCTAGATTTCTTTATCTTTGGCATCAGACATTATCGCCTCGATAAGCGTATCTATGAGAAGCTGGAACATATGCAACTGGCTATACTGGCTTGATGTTTTTGCAGAACTGACTATACTGGCTTGATGTTTTTGCAGGAAGAAGGGTACCACTTTCAAGCAGTAAAGGCCGTTGTCCGAAAATTCGTTATGATAGTGTTGAACCAAAAGGAGGAAGCGGTGGAAATCAGCGCTATTATAAGCGATATTATGGGCGTCCTGTTGTTGAAAGATCCTGGTTGGCAAAAGGATGTATATTGGGAGAAACGCCTGGGTTTGCCACGTGGAGCGCTCTTTTCGGCGCTTTTTGAGGCTGAAACGGATCAAGCTGCCATTCTGGGACACATCTCTCACTGTGAAGTGTTCCGACGAGCCTGCCAGACGCTTCAGCTCACTGAGGACGCATTGAACGATTTCGAGCAAGCGCTATGGGAAGAACGTCTCTTCAATCAGGAGCTGGCTGTGTTTCTCCGACAATTACGCCCTCGCTACAAAACCGCTCTGTTGAGTAACGCCTGGTCCGACGCACGCCACAACATAGAGCGCTTATTTCAATTGCATACGTTTGTGGATCTGCAAATTTTTTCGGCAGAAGAAGGACTGGCAAAACCCGACCTACGCCTGTATCGCCTCGCGCTCTCACGTCTTGAGGTTCAGCCAGCCGAAGTCATCTTTATCGATGATCGTGAGGAAAATATTCTAGCCGCGCAGCAAATAGGCATGCGTACCATTCTTTTTGAACAGAACAAGCAGGCTATTGCTGCGCTTCAAGGCTTATTGACGATTTAAATGCGTTCAGGCTTTCACGGCCAACAACAACAGCACGGGCAAAGTGAAACCCAGGACGCCATCGCGCTCTTCGATGTGCAAACGTTCGCGCTCGGCCTGCCCTGCCGTACGCAAGAGGTGTTCGATACGCGCAACAGCATCGGCGGGGGTGCGCATGCGTTGTGTCCAGGAAGGGATGTCCAGGAAGATACCAGATTCACTGGTGCTCTTCACAGTGAAACCAGCTTCGCTCAAGAGGGCAACCCACTCTGAGTGGCGATGGTTGTGAACGTGCGAGGAATCGCGTAAGACCTCGATCTCGTTGAGGAAGTCATCGATCTCCGGCTCTTCTGGCGACATCGAATCCACCAGCACCAGCTTGCCGCCCGGCTTGAGCACACGCGCCCACTCATGGACGGCCTCTCGTACAGCGGGAAAATGATGGGCAGCCTGACGACAGGCCACGACATCGAAGTTGCCGTCAGCGGCGGGGATGCTCTGAGCGTTCCCTGCTAAAAAGCTGATATTGTGTAACTGACGCCTGTTCGCCTCCTGCCGGGCAACCGCAAGCATCTCCGGCGTGATATCGAGCGCCACCACCTCCGCCGCACCAGGAGCCAGGGCAAACGCGGTATGTCCTCCTCCCGTCGCCACATCGAGCACGCGTTCGCTGCCGCTGAGTCCCGCCGCCTCGACGACCCAGGCGAGATCCTGCCCGCTGGCATGCACTTTGCTGGTCACATAGTCGGCAGCGGCGGCTCCAAAATGGCTCTGCACCTGCTGTATCTTCTCTTGCGCGGCATCCGATTGCTTGCTATCAGACATCGTTTTTCCTTTCGCTGAAACCGATCAAAACACACTCACAACTCTTAAGTTCAAGAAAAAGTATAACTGATTGGTTGTTGATCTGTCTAATACCTATTTTTTGCGAAATTGATACCGTAGCAGCATCAACCTCTGCCCCCACGACAAGAACCCGTATCGTAGTTGCGCGACTGTATCGCGCC
>JAICIM010000118.1 GCA_025928885.1 Ktedonobacteraceae bacterium
GACTTTATCGCGCCTGCTTGCCCCATTGAGAAGGGGGCGCGATAAAGTCGCGCGGCTACGACACATTCAATAACAGCAGAGCTTGACAGTAGCTCATCGCCGTGCTATAGTTAAAGCGAACGTTCGTCTTATTTGAAGAGGTAATGATAGTCGTCTATCTCAATCTGAGATGTAGCAACCCGTATTTTTGTTATTCCTGATAAGAGCAAATAGAAGGGGTTCGATCGACAAAGTATCGCCACTCTCTCCTTGCACCAGGACGACGCTTTGTTGGCACTGCACGCTATACGCAAAATAGTTGCAACTGCTTATCGCCAGCCCACCCCTCCCTTTCATTACATATGCTTCTTATCATATTTGCATCTTCTTCCTCGTTAAAGAGCAGGTAAGACAACCATGCGATTGCACCTGAATACCACTGAGAACAGAGCAATGGCCAGCATTTCTTACGCATATCACCTCATACGCGTCTATCCCGTATCATGCAATGCTTTACACATTCTCTCCGTTTGTTCCCGTTAGTGCTTCCCAGGAGTGCGGTTTCGTAGCGTTGTGCCTATCAGTTGCAGGAGGATTTCACATGGTCTCTGAGCAACGAAGTTCCCTGGCCGCAGCGATTACAGCGGTCCGGGCCGGGCGCATGTCGCGCCGTTCCTTCCTTGAGCGTGCTGTCGCAGCCGGAGCAAGCAGCAGCGTCGCCCTCACCCTCCTCGCCGCTTGTGGCGGTCCCACATCTGGCCCAACCACAAGCATTACCTACTGGAACCTGTTTGGCGGCGGCGATGGCGTGCGTATGATCCAGATGGAAAACGATTTCGCCAAAGCGACCCCCTCGATCGATGTGCAATCGGTCACGCTGGCCTGGGGCGATCCCTATTACACCAAGCTAGCAATGGCCGCGTCTGGCGGTCGCCCACCCGATGTCGCTATTTCACACATCACCCGCATGCCCACCTACGCGGCCCAGGGGCTGTTGGAGCCGTACGATCTGGCTGAGCTGGCCCGCGTCGGCATTACTGAAGACAAGTTTCTGCCCGCCGTCTGGCAAAAGGGACACTACAACGGCAAACTCTACGCCATTCCGCTCGACACCCACCCCTTCGTCGCCTACTACAATACCGACATCTGCAAGAAGGCCGGGCTGCTCGACGACAGCGGCAATCTCAAACCCATCCAGGGACCGGAAGCGCTGATGAATGCCCTGAAAAGCGCACAGCAGGCGGCTGGACCCGGCGGCTATGGGGTGGTATTCGAGGTCCTGGGAGTCACGCTCTGGCGCATCTTCTACACACTATACAGCCAGCTTGAAGGAAAGGTTTTCTCACCTGATGGCAAAGAGCTGGTTCTGGACGATACCAAAGCCGAACAGGCGTTGACTTTTATGGCCGATCTGACCAGCACCAGCAAGGTTGCTCCCCCCAACATCGACTATGGCGGTTCAGTTGCCCTCTTTGGCAGCGGGAAATCGGGTTTTCTCTGGAACGGCGAATGGGAGGTCACGACCTTCATCACGCAGAAAACCCCGTTTAGCATGGCACCCTATCCCCAGGTCTACAACACCTATGCGGTCCAGGGCGACCTGCACTCGTTCGTCATGCCCCGACAGATCACGCCCGATCCAGCCCATCGCGCGGCGGCCCTGCAATTTATCAGCTTCATGCTCCAGGATAGCTTCACCTGGGCGCAGGGCGGACACGTCCCGGCCTATCTGCCCGTCACCGATAGCGACCGCTATAAGCAGCTCAAGCCGCAATCGAACTACGCCAGCGTCGCTGCTCATGTGGTCATCGATCCCGCCGACTGGTTTAGCGGCTCCGGCTCCGAACTGGAGAACAAGACGCAGACGATCTTCGCCCCGGTCATGAGTGGTCAGGCCACACCAGCACAGGGGATCAAGCAATGGAAGGCCGCTATCCAGAAGCTACTCGATACCAGATTACCTTTCTAATCGACACGCGTGTTTTGTAGCGATTAGTCTTCACAGGAGAAGCTAGAATGTCGGATATTTCGCTGCACACAAACAGCACTCAGGAAGCGATCCAGCCGCGCATCAAAGCGATACGTCGCCGCAACGTGCTCGTGGGGACGGGCTTTGTGCTGCCTTTTCTCATCGTCTACGCCATCTTCCTGATCTGGCCGGTGATCCTCGGTGTGCGCATGAGCTTTTTTAACTGGACGATCAGCGGTGCCGGCTCATCAGAATTTCTCGGGCTGGCAAACTATCAAGAACTGCTCAGCGATCCTGATTTCTGGCACTCGCTGGGGGTCACTTTTCTGTTTACTATCATCAGTACGCCGCTGCTGGTCGTACTGGCTCTGGCGCTGGCCCTGCTGGTGAGCCAGGTACTCTCGCTGCAAGGGCTGTTCCGTTCGATCTTCTTCGCCCCCTTCGTGCTGCCCGTCTCGGTGGTGGCGCTGATCTGGAACTGGCTCTACCAACCCGGCTTCGGGCTAATCAATGGCATCATTACCAATCTCGGCCTCAAACCAGTTGGTTGGCTCTCGGACGCCAACGTCGCGCTCCTTTCCGTCATTATTCTGACGGTCTGGTGGACGATCGGCTTCAACTTCGTCCTCTTTCTTGCCGGCCTGCAACAGATCCCACAGGAGCTACAGGAGGCGGCCTCGCTCGACGGCGCAGGGACCTGGGCCAGGATACGCTGGGTCACGATCCCGCTGCTCAACAGGACGACTTCGCTGGTCATTATCTTACAGGTCGTCGCTTCATTACAAATCTTTAATCAGGCGTACCTCTTATTTAATGCTGGCGATGGTCCAGGCTTCTCCACGCGAGGCGTGGTGCAGTACATTTATGAATGGGGCTTCACCGACTATCGCGTCGGGTTCGCCTCGGCCATGTCGTATATTCTCTTTCTGATCATTTTGATCGTCTCGCTGGGGCAGTTTGCGCTGCTCACTCGTCAGGGGAGAGAGGAAGCATAATGGCGGTTCAACAACTCACGACACCTGCGACCCGGCTTGTAGAGAGGCCCCAACGCAGACGAAACTCGCCTGGGCGCATTATCACTGTGGTGGTGCTGGTAATCCTGGCGATCATCTGGATCTTACCGATTCTCTGGGCCATCGATACGTCGCTCAAGCCGGAGGGTGAGACAACGGCGATCCCGGTTTCCTGGTTCGCCTCCCACTTCACTCTCGACGCCTATATCACAACCTTCGCCACCACCAATCTGCCGCGCTGGTACTTCAACAGCTTCCTGACCTCGGCGATCATCAGCATAGTAACGGTAATTCTGGCAAGCATGGCGGCCTTCGCGTTCTCGCGTGTGCCATTTAAGGGGAGAAGCATCCTGTTCTGGATCATCCTGGCCGGAATTATGGTGCCGATCCAGATCCTCATCGTGCCGCTGTTCACACAGATGCAATCGTTCGGTCTGGTCGATACCTACTGGGGCATTATGCTGCCCCAGTTTGCCTCGCCGATTGCTGTGTTTATCTTCAAGCAATACTTCGATGGCATCCCGAAGGAACTGGAGGAGGCGGCGATTATGGATGGGGCGAGTCGCTGGCGTGTCTACTGGCAGATCTGGATGCCGCTGGCCCGGCCCGCCATCGCCGCCGTTGCCATCTTCGCCTTCGTCATCTCATGGAACAACTTCCTCTGGCCCTTTATCGTGATTAGTGGCAACAATATGATGACGGTTCCGGTCGGCCTCTCGACGGTGCAGACCTCTTTTGGCGTCCGTTACGCTCAGATCATGGCGTCGGCGGTGCTGGGAGGCATACCCGTGCTGATCGTCTTCCTCTTCTTCCAGCGCCAGATCGTGCAGGGCATCGCTGGCACTGGCTTGAAAGGGTAATGCTCGTTCTAAACGCGAACTGGAGTGGACCGATCGGTCCACTCCAGTTGCTCGATGCCGTGTGCAGAAGAGGTCAGAACTCTTCGGAGTCGATGACCTCACCATGCTCGTCGTGGTACTCCGTCCTGGTGAGCTTTCCTCGGCTGTTGATGTACTCCGTAACAGCCGGGGTCACGCCGTCCTCCTGGAACGCCGTTTCCTGCCATCCTCCACCGGGTAGCGGTGTCACATGCACGCCCTCACCGCTTGCGGGAGGCTCTACCTTATTCGACCATCTGGACATAGCGGTTTCCCTTCAGTTCGGCATCGTTGCGGGTTCTATTTTTCGTCTGCGTATAGTAGTGCGATCAAATCATAGCGATCTCCCTGCTGGGGCCGCGTATCTCAGACTTGCTCCTACAAGTCTGGCCTGAGATCGATTTCCGCGCCACGCTCCACAAGCGAAACATCTCCAGGTTGAACCCAACCTGAACTTACTCTGCCGCCATTATACTCGCTCTCATCCCTGCATACCAGCCCTCTATAAAGTAATTTGGCGGTACAGCTGATCGATAAGATAAACCCCTCTTCAAGCTAGAAATACTTTTTCTTTTTTCTACGCGAAAGAACCGTCAAACTCCTTTACTTCTTCCCTTGTTTCAACACACGAATAGCGCAACCAGCTTTCAACATACAGATCGATCAGATGAAACGGGTATGGAAGCGGCCTGTACTGCGGCGGGCGTGCATAGCGCATGTCTATCGCACGCAGCAGCGAGGCCATCTCGAAATGCTCGGCCCCCTGATATATAATGGGTTGCCAGATCGGGTGGGCGTGCAGGTGCCGCTGGCTGGATGGCTGTTGCGGACCAACGATATAAGTACAGGCATCGTCGAACCAGACTCCTTCATACAACTCAAGCTGATGCAGCCTGGCCTCCGTTTTCTCTTTCCCTTTGCAAAACCAGCCGCGTTTCTGATAATATCCCTTGAATTGCCCACGCGAATAGCAGCCATGCTTATCCGGTTGTAGCTCAAAAATGCGAACGATCTCCTCCCAATACACACCCTGAGTCAAACGATTGAAGGAGATCAGCGGATCATGCCGTTTTACCTCATCCAGAAAAACATCATAGGTCTCAAGCTGATGATAAAATTTGAGCGAGGCCATCTCCCGTTTACTCCTCAGTGGAGCATGCGGCTCCAATAAGCCCCGGCGCATCAGTGTGCTGAGCGGAAGACAATAGGTGGTTCCTACGTCATCATAGTGAGGCAATAGTTTGAGATCTTCGATAGGCACGGCGACATCCATTGAAGCGTGTCGCCTGATAATCTCATCGTAATGATAGAGAACACGCTCATTGGTCTGTTTCAACTCAATAAAGAGATCCGGGCCAACGACGACATCATACTGTGCCGGTTCCCCACGCCCCTGACCTGCTGCCAGCATCTTTGCGTACATTGCCGCCCAATCAACCCCGAGTCGGGAGAGCAGTTCGTCGCGTCCAACAATTTGTGAGGGGTCGCGCAGATCAAGAAAATTGATGGTATCATCCTCGACGTACAACAGCGTTTCATAGGCATGATTCTTGCGAATAAAGATAAATTCTTTCGGCAAGGATGGGAGCCGCAAGTGTACGCTGCGCTGATAATACAGGATATCCTTGAGTGCAAGCCGCGCCAGCGCCACCTCCACGCGCGTGCGAAACTCCTGGTTGTCTGTCACCGGGAGCGCATAGTCAAGATAGGCTTGCGCCGTCTTTGCGGCCTCGCCTTGCATATTCACAGAAAGCGCTTGCCAGGGCAGCTGCGCATAGCGGCTGGCCAGATCCACAAAGGGGTCGATCCGCTCGGCCAGCACGCCCCGTGGCTCAAAATCCTCCTGCTCGTAATCCTGAAGAAGCATAGCCCTCTCTGGGAGAACACCTTCTCCTCCTGGCACAAATTGCGCGTCAGGGGCCGCCTGAGCAAGCAGTGCAAGACATTCCTGGAAAGGCGTGGCTTGATTCAACCGATGATCGAAGACGGCGATGGGGTCGAGCGGCAAACGCAACTGGCCCTGCTCATCTGAGACAAAGCGATTGAACTGGCGAGTTTTGGCGTGGCAGATAATCCCATAGCCGACGAGATGCATTGAGAAATCGCTCAGAGCTTCGTAGAGCTGTTTGCCCATCCCTTCTTCAATAGCCTGTGAACCTGTACAGACACAAATCTCATATAGCGTCTCTTTACAACGTTTATAGAGATCGAGATCTGATTGCTTGACCTGGAAAAAGTTGTCTGCTCTATTGATCTCCTTACGGGCAAAGTAGGCAGTGGAAGGCGAGAACTTCTTGCCAGGGCTGATGCGTTGCAAGCGACGCAGCAGGCCGAGCACTTTTATCTCCTGTTCATCCTCAGTTGCACATTCAGCGCCATCATCAAGCAGCTCGATTTGCAGGCAGGTCTCGGTTTGCTTGCCCATAGCATAGCAAAGATCCTGACCAGTGAAATGTCTGGCTCGTCCGCTGCGACAATAGACGATCTGCAAGAGACTGAGCAGCGAAAACAGATCCAGCCGCTCAAAAGCGATCTCCCCGGCTGGAAGAGCGGCCTCCGAAAATAAGGGCAGCAGAACCGTTGCAGGCGTGGCATAGCGCGGATAGAGCGCATAGACGGCCCATTTTTCCTCACCCTCACCATCCAGACGGTCATGCTTAAAGAGCTTATATGGGCAATCTAACTGATCGTACAGGCTATTTTGTACCTGTCCATACGTCAAACAATTATTTTTCGAGACGCGATAAAGAATTTCTGGCAGTTCATAGCGAATAAGTTTATAGCGCGTTTCCAGACGATGAAAATTGGGTGGCCTGGCCACGATCAGCGTTGTTGTTGGTGTTGTATATGTTGACACAATGTACCCCTTGCCATCAGCACAAAGAACAGGCGCAGCTATGCTTACTCATCAATAACAGCACCTGCATCGATAGATGCAATGTATTATACTGCCCGATGTTTTTCGTGTAAATATCAAGTGACATGAAATAGTGTACTCATGAACGAATCGTAATGTTTTAGCGTATGTTTATAGTATTATTTCAGAATCACTGTGAGGGTGAATGAAAAATGGTTGAGGAGAAATGAATAGATTTTCATGCGAATGAGCGAACCAGAGAGAAAATGTTTACTGTGAAAACATTGGATATTTTGTCTACTAGGCCTTTCGGGGTACTGTTTCGTTTACCGGTTACAGCATTGGCTAATTGTGGTATTCTAATATCCCGTAGAAACATAAAATATCGGAGAGCCTTATGCTTTCCGATGGTAGAGATACATGGAGGATTGTTTATGCCCACACAGATTTCAAAACCTATCCGTTCCCTGGGCATTTTGACTGGCGGTGGCGATGTGCCTGGTTTGAATGCAGCAATTAAGGCTGTTGTGTACCGCGCCGCGACGCTGGGCATCACCGTAACCGGTCTGCGTTCCGGTTGGGAAGGCATCACCTTGCTCGACAGGAGCCGCAACCGCGACGAACTCGTATTCAATGCTGACGATCCCGAGACCTGGAAGGGCGGCTATTTAATGCCCCTCACGCGCCTGAACACGCGCGATATTGAGCGACTGGGCGGCACCATCCTGCAGTCCACCCGCACCAATCCTGCCCGCATGCGTGTGAAAGACCTTCCTCAGCATTTAAAATCGTACGGCGAAGGCCATAATCCAGATGATCGCATTGACCTCACCAAAGAGGTGCTGGCGAATCTTGATTATCTCGGACTGGATGGCCTGATCGCAATCGGCGGCGATGACACGCTGAGCTATGGAGCCAGGCTGATCGCAGAGGGCATACCAGTCTGGGCCATCCCCAAGACGATGGATAACGACGTTCCTGGCACCGATTATTGTATCGGCTTCCAGACTGCCATTAGCCGCGCTGCTGAGTTTATCAATCGTATCCGCTCCACAGCTGGCTCACATAGCGAGACCGTGATCTTCCGTCTCTTCGGTCGCGACGCCGGCTTTACTGCGCTGGAAACCGCGATTGTGACCTGGGCGGACCGCCTTGTGATCCCTGAAGTGCCTGCCAATATCGACAAACTGGCCGATCTGATCGCAAGCGATCGCCACAACCCGCAGAACTACTCAACCGTCGTGATGTCTGAGGGCGCTAACCTGGGCGTGCCAGTGCCAGAAATTGGGCCTGCCGACGCCTATGGTCATCGCAAAAAGACCAACGTGGCCGAGTTCCTGGCCGATGAACTTTCAAAACGTATGCCCAGTGTACGTTTCCTGCCCATCGACCTCACCTACTTCCTGCGGAGCGGTGAGCCAGAGGTCTACGACAAGCACATGGCAATCTTCTTCGCGAACCTGATTATGAGCTTCGTGGAAAGGAACACTGCCGGTGTCATGGCAGCCCATATGGATGGTCAGTTCATTGCCACCGATATTCCCGGCAAAAACCTGCCTGCCCGCCGCGTCAACCCCGAAGATTACCATTCCGTCCGCTATCGCCCACGCTTCGAGAACATCGCCGGAACATACCGATCACAGAATCCATCGTAATTCCTACCCATTGCAGATAAGGTGGGCGACCCTGCTCGCTCACCTTTTCCCCAATTTTTCTCCCATTCAGCACCTTTTCTAGCAATACCTTCCGCTTTTTCCTTCTTGCTGCGTATTATTATTATAGAGTCATGAAAATCGCAATCATTTTTGTATGAGAGGTGTTATGGCTTCATTGCGACAACAATTAGAGCGTGTCCACCTGCCGCGCATTTCTTTCTGGCGCATCGTCAGACAGGCGCTGACCGTGATGCTGGCGCTGCAAAGCGTGACGGTAACGGCGCTCATCGTTATCTCGGCTATTCGCAATCGGCATCATAAAGAGGTGAAGAGCTTTCCTCATATGCGTCTGGATGAGGTGCGTGTGGGCGATAACCTGCTCCAGCTCTATGGCTATGGCCGCGAACTCTACGATGCTATGCTGGATGCAATCGATAGTGCGCAGGAGTCGGTTTATATCGAGTCCTTTATCTGGAAAGGAGATGAGGTCGGCAGCGAGTTCCGCGATCATCTGGCAAAAAAAGCCGCTGAGGGCGTTCCAGTCTACGTCATCTTCGATGGCTTCGCTAATCTGGTCGTTCCAAACGCGTTCAAAGAATCGTTCGGCAAAGATATTCACCTGCTGCAATATCAGGCGCTCCGTCATCCCGCCTATTTCTTTGATCCGCGCCGCTATTCGCTGGATCATCGCAAATTGCTGGTGGTTGATGGCACGATCGGCTTTATCGGTGGCTACAATATTGGCAGTCTGTACGCAACCGAATGGCGCGATACCCATCTGCGCATTCGTGGGCCAGCTGCCGGCGATCTCGCCAGTTCGTTTATTGCCTTCTGGAATCGTTTCTGTGCGAAGGACGATCATATCACCCGCCATTACAAGCGCTGCTTTGATCCGCTGATCAATCTGCGCGGCAACGATGCCATTCGCCTGACCTTTCCTATTCGTGATATGTATATCGATGCAATCGATAGCGCCGAACAGACGATCCTGGTGACCAACGCCTATTTTGTGCCGGACCACATCTTGCTCAACGCGCTCAAAGCAGCTGCTAAACGCGGCGTCGATGTACGGATACTGGTCCCCTGGGTCTCCAATCATATCGTGACCGATTGGGTTTCGCATGGCTATTTCGGCGACTGCCTGCGGTCAGGCATACGCATTTTTAGCTACAAACATGCTATGCTCCACGCCAAAACATGCACGATCGACGATCAGTGGTCTACCGTCGGCACCGCGAATCTGGATCGGTGGAGTTCTATCGGCAACTATGAGATCAATGTCGAGATTTTCAGTACGGATTTTGCCCGTCAGATGCGCACGCTGTTCGAGCTTGATACCGCGAACACCTTTGAGTTGACGCTTGAAGAGTGGAGCAGTCGGCCCTGGTATACCAAGCTCAGCGAGAAGATTCTTGCACCCCTGCGCATCTTGATGTGAACGGGTAGCAATCAATCGGGAGAGAGGACGCTTCATGGCTCAAGCTTTACAGGCACACATCGCCGCGTTTCCTAAATGCTACATGGACGAACTATGTGTGACACACAGCCTTTCACTGTTCGAGTGGATCGAGATGGCGGCGACGCTTGGCGTGGAGGGATTGGAGTTCTATCCAGGCTTCTTTGCTTCCTTTGAGCAGGGTTATCTGGAAGAGGTTCGCCGCTCCCTGCAACGCCACCATTTACAGATGCCGATGCTGTGCGCCTCACCCGATTTTACTCGTCCCTCTGCCGCTGAGCGTCGCGCCGAAGTGGAGCAATACAAACGGCTGATCGATCTGACGGCGTTCTTTGAGGCACCGGCCCCGCGCACCTGCCGCGTGCTGTCGGGGCAGCGCCGTCCCGAACTGACAGAAGATGATGGGGTGGCAATGGTGGTTGAGTGCTTTGAGCAGGTCTTACCCTACGCGACCGAGCGCGGCGTTATCCTGGCGATGGAGAATCATTACAAAGACAACTACTGGACCCATCCCGAGTTCGCGCAACATCTGCCCGTGTTCAAGCGCATCGTGGACGCCATCGCTTCGCCCTGGTTCGGCGTCAATTACGATCCCTCAAACGCGCTGCTGGCAGGTGAAGACCCACTCACCGTGCTCGCTGCCGTCAAAGATCGTATCGTGAGCATGCACGCCAGCGACCGCAGCCTCGCGCCGGGCAGTACGATCGAGGATTTGCGTCGCCAGGAGAACAGCGTTGGCTATGCGACTATCCTACGACACGGCGAAATTGGGACCGGCCTCAACGATTATCCGACGATCTTTCGCACCCTGCAATCTGTCGGCTTTCGCGGCTGGATCTCGATCGAAGACGGTATGAACGGCCTTGACGAGATTCGCCGCTCCGCTGCTTTCTTGCGGGCAACGATAGCGACCGTCTCACCAAAGCAGGAAAGGGGCCTCTGAGTATGAATGGAACGACAGGAGTACGGGATTAGTCTCATGGCCTCCACTAGAGCGGATCACAAGGGATAGAGGCTCAATGCAGCTTCAGAGAAGAAATGGAGAGTATTTTATGCCAAAAGGGTTCAAGGAAATACCACCAAAAAAAGCAGAAGATGTAAAATCACCTTCTTATGATTTTTCGCGGGTCCCAAAGGAAGGTGATTCCCCCGAGAGCAGCAAGCCAGAGCCTACGGAATCAGAAAAAAAAGCAGAAAAGCGTAAGGGGATGGAGGCAGAAATCAGGAGCCTGGAGCAAAAAAAGAGAGCTGCGGAACATAATATTCAGACAATGGACACGCTTATAGCAGAGTATCAAAGAACGGCAAACGAACTCGACAGCAAATTTCTAGCAATGACAAAAGACATAGAAATAACAATGGGGCAGCATCAAAAAGCCAAAGATGGCCTGGAGCGCACTTCAAAGGAGGAAAACAAATTAACTGCAACCGCTGATATGACAGCAGCTTTAAGCGCACAAATGGAAGACTTCCATCTAGAAGTGAAGAGGCAGCATCTCAGTGTAAAGCAGCTAGCGAAGGAGTGGAACTACAAGCAAGATCAACGGTCTGAACTTGACCAGGCAAGGGGGGCGAATAAGAAATGGTTAGAGAAGTATAAGAAACAAAAACAGAACTATGTAGGGCAAAAACTTGACCTGGATTTAAAGATAGACAGATTAAAGGCTGAATTGGAGGGTCTCCGGTAGTCTGTGATTTTACCTGCCTCCTGGCAGCGTTCATGAACGATAGAGCCTTTATTGCAGCAAACCACGATAATAGCTCAAGGGCAGTTGACGTTATCACCCTTGCAAACATGCTACAATAATAGTGGCGTCGCTATGCCCCTTCATCAAGGAAGTGAATCGCAAAGCATACTGGCGTACACTGAGAGAAAAGAGTAATGTATTTATGTCAGACCTTCACACGCTGTTCGACATACAAGGACAAACCGCTGTTGTGACTGGTGGGAGCGGTGTGCTGGGTAGAACGATGTGCCTGGCACTGGCGCAGGCGGGGGCGCGTGTCGTCGTGATTGGTCGCCATGCTGAAAAGGCCAGCAAGGTTGCGGAAGAGATACATGCAGCCGGGGGAGAGGCGCTGGGTATCGCCTGCGATGTCACAAAGCGTGATGACCTTGAACATGCGCTGTCCCAAATCACAAGCGCATACGGGCCGGTTGATATTCTGGTGAACGCGGCTGGTGGGAATCAGGCCGCCGCAACCACATCGCCGGACCGCTCCTTCTTCGAGCTGGACGATCAGGCGATCGAGAACACCATGCGCCTGAATTTTAGCGGCACGCTGCTGCCCTGCCAGATATTTGCTCGTGGCATGGCAGAGCGCGGGCAGGGCTGCATCATCAACATCTCCTCGATGGCCGCGATGCGCCCTATGACGCGCGTTGTGGCATACGCAGCCGCCAAAGCTGCGATCGTCAATTTCAATCAGTGGCTGGCCGTATTGATGGCGAGGGAGTACAGCGCTAAGATCCGGGTCAACGCCATCGCACCGGGCTTTTTCCTCACGGAGCAGAACCGCTATGTGATGGTTGATGAAAAGACCGGCGATTATTCGGAGCGTGCGAAAACAATCATCGCGCACACGCCAGCCGGGCGACTGGGCGAGGCAGAAGAGTTGATAGGGGCGCTGCTCTGGCTGGTGAGTCCCGCAGCGGCCTTCGTCACTGGCATCGTTGTCCCTGTCGATGGCGGCTTCTCTGCCTTCTCAGGGGTATAAACCAGCAGCAAGGCAAAAAGAAAGGACCGTCGTTTGAACGGTCCTTTTTGTGTACACATATATTTATACCATATTTGCGGCCAAAAGTCAAGCCGTCCACTGCTTCAATAAAGCGATGTGTTGAGGCAGCGCAACTTCGGGATCGGGGATCTCCGGGTGCCATTTTTTCTCCCATTCGACGGAGACGTAGCCCTGATAGCCCTGCTGTCGTAGCGCCTGCAACTGCTCACGGACCGGCACCTCACCTTCGCCCAGCAGGAGCAGTTGCCAGCCGTAAGGATCGCTAGCGAGGCGGCGTGCATCCTTCACATGCACATGGGCGATGCGTCCGTCGAGCGCCTGTACAACCTCATCGACGCTTTCCCCGACGCGATAGGGGTGGTGGCTGTCCCAGAGGGCGCTCACGGCTGGTGAAGCAACGGCTTGCAGCACTGCGGCGGTACGTTTTGCCGAAGCAAAGCCATCATGGGTTTCCAGAACAATCGTCACACCCGCCTGCTCTGCCTGCGGTGCCACCTGACGCAGCGCATCGGCCACCCAGGCGTTCTCCTGCTCTTGAGAGTAGGTATCGGGTTTGCCAGCACCGCCAAAGATGCGCAACAGCGGCACCTGAAGTTCTTGCGCCAGCTGTATCCAGTTGCGCAGATCGGCGATATGCCGTTCGCGTTCGGCGGGATCGCTATGATTAAAGCTGCACGAGGTATCAAACGCGCAGACCTCCAGCCCATTCGCCCGACTGAGCGCCACCGCCTGTTTCACCTTCTCCGCATCCTTGACCGGATCGAGGACCGCGCCATCGAGTAGCCGCAGCTCAAGCGCATCATAGCCCATCTTGCGGGCGTTCTCGACGATCTGTTCGGTAGACCACTGTGGACAAGCCAGTGTGCTGAATGCTAGTTTCATTGC
>JAICIM010000399.1 GCA_025928885.1 Ktedonobacteraceae bacterium
ATGCGGTATTGTCGGCGATTTCTCGCCGGTATTCCTCACCCGGAGGTAGATAACCCACGTGTTCCTCACCCGTCCGCCACTCTCTTCTTGCGAAGAGCGTTCGACTTGC
This sequence comes from Ktedonobacteraceae bacterium, assembly GCA_025928885.1. Taxonomy (GTDB): domain Bacteria; phylum Chloroflexota; class Ktedonobacteria; order Ktedonobacterales; family Ktedonobacteraceae; genus JAICIM01. The sequence continues at coordinate 110 of JAICIM010000399.1, forward strand.
ATGTGTTAGGCACGCCGCCAGCGTTTATCCTGAGCCAGGATCAAACTCGCCATCCAATTGTTTTATCATGACCATCATCACGCGGACGATGGGCAAAATGCATGTCAAGTTGCGATCCAGCTCAAGTTACATTGTACTTGGCTGTTATTCGCAGAAACTCTTGTTTGACAGGAACTGCTTTTAAAACCTTAAAACAGTTGCTGTTTGTTCTGTTTTCCACTCTTCAGTTGTCAAGGTTCGACTGGCATATCATGTATGCCGTGTGTCCAATCGTTTGATTGGGCCTCGGTTGAGCTTCGAGAAGTTTTTTTCTCGTTCCCTCGACCGCTCAGTGATTATGCCACAGACTTTGCGCCGTGTCAATAGTTTTTTAGCCAATTTTTAAAATTTTATAAAATTCCGAAAATACTCATCTATATCTCCCCTGACACCATCTCTTGAGTATCTTTCTACACGAAATAAACGTGAAGTAAGTAGCGGGGATGCCGCTTGCCAATTGCCATCATCGTGTTTCTCGTAGAATAACTTGTAAAGCGGATCTGATAGCTGAGAAGACCTGAAAACTGGAGGGAATGTATCTCATGTTAACCAATCAATATCTCATGCAACGTTACTGGTGGGTTCTGGCGCTGCGCGGGCTGATCGCTGTCATCTTTGGACTGGCTGCTCTGGCGTGGCCGGGCCTGACTATTCTGGTGCTGGTAGCTATCTTTGGAGCTTACGCACTGATTGATGGCATCATCGCCGTCATCATCTCATTGCAAGAGCGCAACTCACTGAGGCGCTGGTGGGTATTGCTGCTGGAGGGCATCGTCGGTATTCTCATAGGGATCGCGACCTTTTTATGGCCGGGCGTCACCGCTATTGCACTCCTCTCGCTGATCGCCGTCTGGGCCATCATTACCGGCATTTTTGAGGTCGCCGAAGCCTTTAGTGGACACGGCACGGTTGGACAGGAATGGGCCATCGGTATAGCTGGTATCCTCTCTATCCTGCTCGGCATCTTATTAATCGCCCAGCCCGGCGCTGGCCTGCTGACGATCGCATTGTTTATCGGCATTTATGCCATTATATTCGGTATTATGCTGATTATTCGCGCGTTCCAATTCCGCTCCGTACGACCAGCTCTATAACATATACCTCCCTCTCTACTTCGCAAGGAAGTGTAAAAGGGTGTCGTGGTTGCGCAACTACGACACCCTCATTACATTTCACAGAACTCGCGGCGGGAAGCCCCGTTGCTTCAGCACGGGGAGGAAAGCCGCGTCCCTTGTTGGTAACTATAGCCGTCATTGCGATGGAGAGGATGACAATAGCGAGCGTTGACCCCGGCCACACGTCCCTGTGCAGTGACGATATCGAAGGAGCCAGTGGCTCGTGCCAGCACCCGCCCTTGATGGGTTCCGGCTGTTTTCAAGCCTGCTGGCACCACGGCACGAACCAGATCGCCTGTCTGGTAGCCGTAATGGACCTTTTGCCGCTTGCGATGACGGATGGGAAAGCCGTACTTGTTGACCCCACAGATCTGTCGGTTCCCATGCCCTCTCGCCACTATCTGCAACGGCATGCATGCCTTGAGCGAAAGGGCCGCGGGAGTACTCGCCCCCACGCAGGCCGCATCGAGCCAGTGCGTTTTGGGCAATCCGCGCGTGGTCCGATTGTACTTGGTGCGTCCCCCCGAACCAGTTTCGACAGGCAAGCCGAGTTGTTTGAGCTGCTCAAAGAGCCGCCACCGCAGTACTATTGACTGCTGCCGCATCCTTGAGCGGGGTCCGTGCCTGAGACAGGATCAGCTTGAGGCGCTCTGGCCGCCGCTGGAGAAACTCCTGGATCTCCCTGTTTCCCTTCGCCCGATTACACGACTGACATGCCAGCGTGAGATTACTGATCCGATTGGTTCCCCCTCTGGATTGTGGGTGGATATGTTCGATCTGCAAAGGAACCCCCTCTTGCCCACAATAGGCGCATCTCCTGGCCCATTTCTCCAGCAGGTACTCTCTGACTTCATAGCCTGCCAATGTCCCCTGCTGGTAGTGCACCCCGCTGATCTCAGGTTGCTCCATCTGTTGCAGGTCAAATTTGACCAATTCCAGGCTCAGCGCTGCAATCGGACACCGCCTCATCAACCGCTTGACCCAGGTCAGGATATTCGCGACTCGGCTTGAGAGGGAGGGAGCGATCCAGCCTTTCTTTCTGCGCCGATTGGCATAGCGTGGTTGGCGATAGCGGGTATGGCGTTTCCTGCGTGAGCGGCGGACGGTTCTTCTGGCATCCAACGCGGTTGTGATCGCTTCTCCCCGATGGGTCAGTTCGGCGGCGAAGACCACTGCCCCAGAGGCATCATCCACAATGGCGATGCCTGTGGTCCTGGCTCCTGGATCAACTTTGATCCGCAACGGGCGTTCTTTGGCAGGATGGCCGGGATCTTTTAGGATGATGGTAAAGGGAAAGCGCCTCAAGACTGCTGCTTTCCCCTGAGTGAGCAAGCGCCTGGCATGGCCCGGATGCACCGGATCAAGCGGTCGCCTCTGGGTGTCTAGAACAAACACCAGTGACCTAGCGTGCTCCTTTCAGAGCCTCTCCTTGCGGAGGTAATGGTGGCCTCGACCATGTTATGGAAGGGTTTGGCGTTGCACACACTGGGTTCACCCTCTCCCCCTGTTTAATGCGCAACCGTAGCGGTCAGAACTGGCCTCGCATTCTGACGTACCTATTTCCTTCCTAACGGAGTTCGCAAAGAACTGAGTCTGGTCATGTCTGGCTTGTACTTCCCCTTTCGGCAGACTGCAAGCCCCCGCTTTCAAGCGGGTGGTTCATGACCAATAACAAAGCATCATCCCAACAAGGGAAACAGCGCCCAGGCAAGGGCCAGAACGAGAAAACCCGCCCCGATAACCATTGTGAAGCGCTGTCTGCCAGGGATCTCCTTCTCCATCAGCACGATACCCGCCAGCACTACCATCCAGAGCAGGCTCTTCATCCCGATGCCAAACATGACGAGCATAATGGCCCAGCATGTTCCCAGGCAGAAGAAGCCATAACGCATCCCCAATCGCCAGATCATGCTTGCATCTCCCAGAGCGCGACGATCTATGCCCTCACGATCGCAGCGCCGTAAACAGGAACGCTTCCATGCGCTAAATTGGAAGCCGCCAGCAAGCACCAATATGGTTGCACCAACCAACCACGAATGGGTGTAGAGCCAGTACCAATGATTGACAAGTTGATGCACGAGGGTATCACTGAGGAAAGCAATACAGGCAAAAAGCGACCAGATGAAGGTATAGCCAAGAATGAACACGCCCTGCGCAAACCAGTACGGTCCCGTGTCGCGACTCATCCTCCCTACGAGGGCAACGGTTGACAATGCCGATGGTAGCATCATCGCAATAGTCATCACCTGCCAGGAGAGGAGGAAGATGATAAAGGCGATGGCCCAGGGGAGATGACTTGTCTGGAGCAGATAATCGTGATCGATCAAGAAACTATGCCCGGTGGCGAAGGCGAGCAAAATGCTTCCCCATGCCAGCACCACCAGCGTCCAGGGATAGATGACCAGTCCCCAACGCGCTCTCGCCTGCTCCTCTTCCAACGCAACGACATCCCCGACTTCATTTGTTGTACCCGTTGACGCCAAGATCCCTCCTACGCGCGATCCCAGCGTACACGATACTGATGAGTGGTTCCCGCCGATTGCTGAGTGATGCTCTCCTCGATCTGCTGAGAAGAGAGCGCTTCGGTTGACACACAACGTACCCACGCCTCGTTTTCTGGCGTACGTACATAATCGATTGTCTGAACGCCTGGAAGGGCTACCAGAGCATTTTTGATACGTGCATCACATTTCTCACAGGTAACATCTTCCACACAAAAAGCATATTGATGGGTCATGTCCAGCTCCCTTCCATGAGCGAGATGATACAACAATACAACCACGTTTCCTCTTTCACATCTCAATATACAAATACCTGTAACCCATGTGCTGTCTACTCTACGCTACCAACCAGGCGAACAATTTACATATCATGCACGATATGTATTTACAGTATACCCTTCTCGATTAGAAAACTCCTATAGGGAGATGTACCTATTTTTCACCAATTTGCTATCAGGTATTGATCGCCCCTCACTGGAGCAAGTTTTACTGGTTACACTTCAGTTTGAGCGTATTGAAACGCAAAGTCTCCCGGGAACGAGTATACTAGGTGTAGGTTGCCAACCTGCCCAAAACGTCGTCCACAATTGGAAAAGAGAGGTATTTGATGAACATTGATCCACAGTTGCTCGATCAGGCACTCGGTATGTTGCCATATCCCGTCGGCAAGCAGCAACTCGTCCAGCTCGCAGAGCAATTTAATCTAAATCCGCAAATTGTAGGGCTGATTAACAACCTGCCCGATCAACAGTTCAACTCTCCCGAAGAGATTAAAAGCATGATCAACGGGCTGGGGAATCTTGGGAGCCTGGGGAACCTGGGCGGCTTATTTGGCTCTTAAAGAGAACCTGAAGTAAGTTTTTACGACGAAATCCTGGAAAGAATTCGTAGCCGCGCGACTGTATCGCGCTGTCCAATGGCATCACCAGCCGACACGGGCGCGATACAGTCGCGCGGCTACGAATTCTTTCCAGCTTTGATTAGCCCCCCGCAGGACCACCCTCCAGACCTGGCTTCGTCATACTGGCGGGATCGAGGATACGATCCAGATCTTCCTCGCTGAGATTGGTCTTCTCGCGGGCAACCTCGCGAATCGTCTTGCCGGTCTTATGCGCCTCCTTCGAGATGGCGGCGGCAGCATCATACCCGATCACGGGGGCCAGCGACGTGCAGATCGCCAGACCACGCTCGACCATCTCCGGCCCCTTCGTGGTTGCCTGCAAGCCCTTAATACACTGTTCCGTAAAATTGCGGGCCGAGGCTGCCAGCAAACGAATCGATTGCAAGAGGTTGTAAGCGGCTACGGGCATCATCACATTGATCTCAAAATTGCCCGCTTGTCCCGCAATGGTAATCGTCGTGTGGTTGCCCATCACCTGCGCACAGACCATGCAGACCGACTCGGCAATCACAGGGTTGACCTTGCCCGGCATAATCGAACTGCCTGGTTGCACAGCTGGCAGCTCAATCTCGCCAATACCAGCACGTGGACCCGAACCAAGCCAGCGAATATCATTGGCAACTTTCATCAGGCTCACCGCCAGCGTATTCAATGCTCCACTAGCCTCGACGATATTGTCCAGCGTACTCTGAGCCTGGAAATGATTGCTCGTCTCATGCACCTCAACGCCGTTCATCTCGGAAAGCCGATGGCACACACGCGCCGCAAACTCAGGATGCGTATTCACGCCCGTTCCCACAGCGGTTCCACCCAGCGCAACCTCCGACAACTCTCCCTGTGCATGACGCACCCGCGTAATCCCTCGCTCAACCTGCCCGGCATAACCCAGAAACTCCTGGCCCAGCCGCACAGGGGTTGCGTCCTGTAAGTGCGTGCGCCCCGTCTTCACCACTGGCATAAACGCATCGGCTTTCTCTTGCAGGGCCTGTTGCAAGCCTTGAAGCGCCGGGATCAGATCGTACTCGATGCTGAGCAGAGCTGAGAGATGAATAGCAGTGGGAATCACATCGTTTGAGGACTGGCCGAAGTTCACATGGTCGTTGGGGTGTACTTTGCGCGACCCACGCGAGCCTCCCAGCAGTTCACTGGCCCGATTGGCGATAACCTCATTTGCGTTCATATTGGTCGAAGTGCCAGAGCCGGTCTGAAAAATATCAAGCACAAAATGATCGTCCAGTTTGCCCTCAATGACCTCCTGTGCGGCCTGAACTATCGCATTGGCAATCTGAGGATCGACGGTTCCGAGCGCCTCGTTCGTCTGCGCCGCAGCCTGCTTGATCTGCCCAAGCGCACGAATAAACTCGCGAGGGAAGCGCAGGTCGCTGATCGGGAAATTAAGCACGGCACGCTGAGTGCTGGCGCCATAATAGGCGTTTATGGGAACCCGCATCTCGCCCATTGAATCGTGTTCGACGCGGGTTTCATCGACAGTATTGGTCATAAAAGCGAATCTCCTCTTCGAGCATGGTTGTACCTTTGCTATTATATCACCCATCTCTCCCTGCCACTGCTCTGAGCAGGCCACACGAAACTGATACTTACATCAGAGGTACACCTGAAAAACGTAGCAAATGGATCGATTATCAGCTATAATGGCGGTACAGGCTAACATGACGAGTCAGGCTAAATTGATTGTTAAGAATTGTTTACTACTTCATAGCACTCCTGGCTCTGCTCTTCTATAATCAAAAAGTACGTTAGAGCAATATTTGATACCCTCTCATGGTTTAACCTCTATATGAGGCATAAGAAAAAACCTCACGATAATCTCGTCAGACGCATGCACAATATGGGAGTATCCGCAATGAATGAGCATCAAGCCAATGCTGTAGGGCAACAACTGGGCAAGTATCGGCTGCAACGCTTGCTGGGAACAGGTGGGTTCGCCGATGTCTATCTGGGAGAACACCTGCATCTAAGAACGCTGACTGCCATTAAAATCC
>JAICIM010000479.1 GCA_025928885.1 Ktedonobacteraceae bacterium
CTGAACAGTTCGTTCAACGGATGCTTGTTTTTCATGGCGTGGAAGGTCAGAAGTGGATCGAGCGATTGCCAGCTATTCTCGCGGCCTGTGAGCGGCGCTGGGGCTTGACGATCGCTGCTCCCTTCTCCAACCTCTCATTTCATTATGTGACAGCAGCTGTGAACCGCGACGGCGTGCCGGTGGTGGTGAAAGCCTGTTCTCCCACGGGCGAGTTTTCGAAGGAGATGGAGGCGATCCGGCTCTTCGACGGTCACGGCATGGCGCAATTGCTGGCATTTGATGTTGATGACGAGGTGATGGTGCTGGAACGCCTGCTGCCCGGCACGCTGCTCAAGGCGGTCACGGATGATGAGCAGGCCATGTCCGGGGCGGCGTCGGTCATGAAGCAGTTGTGGCGCCCAGCTCCAGCTGGTACGACGTTTCCCACGGTTCAGGATTGGGGCAAGGGCTTTGTACGCCTGCGCCAGCACTACAACGGTGGTCACGGCCCCTTTCCAAAGGCTCTGCTAGAACAGGCTGAGCGGCTTTTTGCTGAGTTGGCAGATTCGATGGGGGAGCCGGTCCTGCTGCATGGAGACCTGCATCAAGAGAACATTCTGGCAGCCCAGCGTCATCCCTGGCTCGCCATCGATCCTAAAGGGCTGATCGGCGAACCGGCCTACGAGATCGGCGCTCTGTTGCGCAATCCGCTCCCCGACCTGCTTCAGATGTCCGATCCGCAGCGCGTGCTTGCCCGTCGTGTGGATCAATTGTCCGCAGAGCTGGAGCTGGATCGTGAGCGTGTGCGCTGCTGGGGACTCGCTCAGGCGGTCCTCTCAGTCTGGTGGGGCGTCGAAGATGAGGGTCGGGTTTATGATAACACCCTGACCTGTGCCGAACTGCTCTCGCAGATATAAGTCAATAAACAGCACAAATAAAACAACCCTTGAGGTGAATGTGCGCATTATGCTGCATATTCACCTCAAGTATGCCTCATAATCTCTCCATTCCTGTCACACTATTGTGACATTTTCGGCATAGCCCCGCCATAGTCGTCAGCTATTATTTCCACATAACGTATACAGAACGTTGCATATACCGTTCTGACAAATATTTCCACATATTTGTGTAGTAATAGAGAAAAGGGACTTTTTATGCAAAAAGATACGATTACCACCGTTTTACAAAAACAGCAGAACGCGCACAAATGTGAATTACGGTTGTTGTCGGTTATGCGACAGCATCCGTTGCTCTTCTACTTTCTCATCGCCTATGCTATTAGCTGGACCATTGGTTTTGGCTATATCGTCGTGTTAAACCACCGTACCAACCTGCCGATCTGGCTGGCGTTTCTGTTTACCACAGGCCCCACCGCAGCTGCATTTATCATGACAGGCATCACCGAAGGGCGTGCGGGGATCGGCAATCTGCTGCGGCGCTATGTGCGCTGGCGCGTCAACATCATCTGGTATCTGCTTGTGCTGGTTGGCATGCCTCTGCTGCTTCTGACGGTGGGCTGGCTTCAGACCGGCGTCTGGTCCTTCAGCAACGATCTGCTGCTCTCTAATCCCGTCTTCTACCTCCTGGTCTTCTTCTTTGGCGGACCCTTCTTCGAGGAACCCGGCTGGCGCGGCTTTGCGCTGCCTCGCTTGCAGGAACGTTTTGGTCCCCTACCCGCCTGTTTGCTACTTGGCGTCCTCTGGGCCTTCTGGCATCTACCGGTCTTCTTCATCCCTGGTTACAATGGGGCCGGCACAGGTTTTATCGGCATCAGCACAGCCATACTCAACTTTATGATCGCAACAATTATCATAACGATCATCTTCACCTGGGTTTTCAATAACGTTCGTGGCAGCTTACTGCTAACCATCTTGCTCCATACCTCCATCAATACGACTGGCGGGAACGGTCCTTCATCGCCAACCGCACAATGGATCGGGGCCGGTGTGCTTGCCCTGGTCGTCGTGGTGCTCCTCATCACCACACGTGGACGCCTCTCTTATGACCGCTACAAGCGCGATCAAGAACAACTCGCAACCAGAACAACCACTGACGAGCAAGCGGCTTAAAAAGTTCTCAATGCCGTAGCGTCGCGATTATGAGTTGATGTAAAATATTTTAAAAACAAGCATAATCGCGGGGCTATGAATCAGGGGAGATCACCCAACTCATTTGTGTGGGTGCATAAATGATGCATCCATGAGAGGTCAGGGGCGGGCAACCCAGACGCGCACTATGCCGGTTCCGCCCATGTTACCATCTGATGTGGTGAGAAGGAGGCGTTCGCCGGAGGCAATATACACACTGTCGGGCGACCACGTAATGACACTCACATCATTCAACCAATCGAATCTCCAGCCCGCACAGCGCTTCAGGCGCGATTGTGATCTGGTTGGCTGTCTTCTTGTCTGACATGCCCTTGCTCTGCAGAAAGGCGTGGGCGCGTTCGAGCGAGGCAACTTGCCAGGTCATGGCGACGATCTCATCGCGCTCGTGTGGCACCAGACGCAGGGCCGGACCGCTCTCGAAGCGCCACTCGCCCTCGCTATACGGTGCAAGCGGAGCAAGGAGGCGCTGCCACTGTTCCCGCGTCTTCGCAAGATCAGTCGCGCCAACAATTAATTCACGCACATCAACAAGTCCTGTTGACCCTCCATGCGCTGCTTGCATTTGTGCTTTGTTTTTCTCGCGCTGCTGGGGAATTTGCCAGAATGTCGGGTTGTATTCACATAAGAAGACGGTGCCGTTGCGAAATACCTGATCGAATATGAGGTTGTCGATAGCCCCTAATTTCATCTGTTCGGAGTGGAAGAAACGCGCCAGATCGCCACCGAGCAGCTCGCCGACGTAGATCAGGGTATAGAACTCGCCCGGATTGCAGAGATTGCCCTGGGGAATGGCATACGGCGGCAGATGGGGAATGTCCCGCCGCGCCAACTCTGCCAGAGCCTCAACGATCGGGACCGATTCAAGGGCGATACCATACAGTTGAGCCTGCCCTGGATAGAGCGGCTGCTCTCCCGAACGAAAGATCTCCATAGTGATGCTGCCCGCGACGATGCCGCCAGCCTTGAACGGAGGGTAGAAGTTGTGGATATCCCAGGCGAGCGGCAATTGCAGCGTGTCGGCGAACAGCGCGAACACCTGGTCGTAGATGGCATCGTTCACACGAATCATGATGTGATCGACGCGGCGAATCAATGGTTGCATATGTGCATCCTTTCTGTTTTTTAACATACATACCGAACGTATGTAAAAGAGAGAAAAAAAAGAGCGACCTTATGTAAGGCCGTGCAAAAAAAGAGCGACGCTGGCGTGTGCGGCGCTATGCAGATCGAAGCTTTCGGGGTCCATCAGCCAGAGCGAAGTGAGGCCGTTCGCCATGCTCAAAGCTGCCAGGGCCGCCGCTTGTGGATCAATGTCGGAGCGCATCTCGCCAGCCGCGATGCAGCTCAGGATCAAACTGGCAATCATCTCGCGTGAGGAGCGCATGCCCTGAATCTTCTCCTGCATCCCCTCGGCCAGTTCCGGCACCAGTTCGGTTTTGAGTTGGACCAGTTCCAGCACGATGCGAAAATCGCTGTCCTCCTGCGCATAAGACATCCAGCGAATCAGGAACTGCCGGAACAGCTGGAGGGGACTCAGTTCAGAAGTGAAGGCTTCCTGAAAAATGGTGGCCGCCTGTGCATAGCGTTCGCGTACCAGCGTATTGAACAGTTGCGCTTTGTTGCCGAAATGCCAGTGAATGGCCCCGCGCGTGGTGCCGGCCCGTTGCGCGATATCGTCGAGCGTCGTCCCCACGTAGCCCTTTGCCTGAAAGCAGTGCTGCGCGGCCTCTAATAATTGCGCACGCGTCTGAGCAGCATCATCTTTTGTTCGGCGCATCCTCGTTGTCCCCTTTCATATACAAACATACCGTATGTATATATATTTTGTCAAGGGCAACAAGAAATTTGTTAGAGCAAGCCAGAGATGGATCTGGCACAGAGGACGCTTCTTGCTCTAACATGCGTGCGATTCTAATCTGTTGAGTTAGATTTGGCTTGTAATATTTTGCTGTGTTTGCTACGTTATGTGGTGCCGAGTCCGGTTTCGGCGACGATCAGATCGACGACATCCTCAATGCGTCCGTTGCGTTGATAGGCGCGGCGCTGACGGATCGCCCCATTGCCCTGTTGCAACGTCGTACGCACCAGCCCGACCACCTCATCCCAGCTTTGTTGGGCCTCCAGAGCCGGTTGGAGCGTTGTAAGCAAATTTTCGATCAGCGTTGAGGCCGGGAGAGAGCTACGGGCTACGACATCGATCAGATCGCCCTCGATGCCATAGCGGGCCGCTTGCCAGTGGGCCGCACGCACCAGTTCGGGCCGCACATCGGGGGCGGGTTGCTGCTGTTGAACGTAGGTATAGCAGGTCTGGACGATGGCGCGGATCAGGCCAACGATCATGACGCATTCATCGATTGTCATGCAGCAATCGGTGACACGGAACTCGATAGTGGGGAAGCGCTCCGAGAGCCGAATGTCCCAGTAAATTTTCGTCGAATCCTCGATAAAGCCCGTCTGGATCAGCGCTTGCAACAGCTCGTTATAGTCGTCGAGTGAACGAAAGAACTGCGGTTGCCCGGATGTCGGCCAGCGACTCCACATCAGCGTACGGAAACTGGCATAGCCGGTATCGTCGCCCAGCCAGAAGGGAGAGTTGGCGGCCAGAGCGAGCAGTGGGGCCAGCCAGATGCGGGCGCGATTCATGACACGTAGCGCCATCTCGCGATCAGTCAGGCCAATATGCACATGACACCCGAAGATCGGCTCACGCGCTAACTGCCGATAGTACTCAACGATGCCAAGATAGCGCTCTTTGGGCGTGATCCGCTGGCTCTTCCAGTGCGAAAAGGGATGCGTGGCCGCCGCCGCAAGTTGCTTGCCGTCCTGTTGCGCCGCGCTAATCATTCCGCGCCGCATCTTGATAAGTTCCTGGCGCACCTCTTGCAACGTCTGGCAGACCGGGGTTGCGGCTTCCACCTGGGCAAGCTGTAGCTCCGGTTGAGCCTTCTCTCCCAGGTGCTGTTGTGCGGTCGGCAACAGGTTCTGTGATGACGAGCTAAGTTCGCGCGTCTTTGGATCGATGATCTGATATTCCTCTTCAACCCCCATCGTAAAGGTTTCAGCGTGAGATGCCATAACGCTCCAGCCTCCTCTCGTGTACCCGCTCTTTGCGAGAGCGATAAACCCTATGGTGGTGATATTACGTTATTGGAGCGGAGAAGAGATACAAGCAGCCATCAGGGCCAGCGCTAAAACCTTTGCACCTATCCTTCGTAGAAAGTGTACACGAGAAAGTCGTAATGGATGGCACCTCTGAGTGGATAGTGATGAGAAAGGCAAAAAATATAATTGATGTATCCACGAAATATTGTAGTGATGGGCGTCTATTGTAGAGGTAACAAATGAGTTTGGTTTCGAAGTTGCGCGACTGTATCGCGCCTGGGGCCACATATGAAGAGGTGAACCAGGCGCGATACAGTC
>JAICIM010000648.1 GCA_025928885.1 Ktedonobacteraceae bacterium
GGGGCCCCGCCGCCTACCGCGCCCGCGCCCCCCTCCCTCGGGGTTTTCATACCCACCCCCCCCCACCCCCCCCGCGACTACGAAATACTTTATGCCTCGATAAAAGTTGCTCTCTATCTTTTCCACGAATGAACATCATTTTTCGTATCCCAGATCATATGATGCACGCCTTGCTGCTTCCTGGACGAGCGGAATGTAACGGGTACGCTGCTCTTCATCCAGGCGAGCGGCAGGCACAACGAGGGTGAGAGCGCCAACCTGCCTGTTGCCAACTTCAAAGATCGGAGCGGCCAGCGCCGAAACGCCAGAGACCCGCTCGCCATCGCTATAGGCCCATCCCTGTGTACGCACCCGCGCCAACTCCTGCACAAACGCGCCTTTATCAAACTGCGTATCGCCGAAGCGAGCAACGCTGGTAGCGATCAAGGCATCCCGTTCTGCAACAGGCAACCATGCCAGCAGCACCTTGCCAGCTGCGCCTCTATGCAGGGGCAGCGGCGCACCAATGTCGGCGAATGGACGGAGGTTGTGCGGGCTGCTCACCACTTCGATCACGATGCGCGTCTCATCCTGGCGCATGTGCAGTTCGGCGTTCTCTTCGGTCTGCTCATTGAGCCAGCGCAAATAGCCCTGCACCTGCCGCCGCACATCGATCCCTTCGGCAACCATCGTCCCCAACCGTAAGAGCGTCATCCCCAACCGAAACTGCTGCCCGTCCTTCATCAACATGCCATGCTCGCATAACGCCTGAGCCAGCCTGTAGACGGTGGGCAAAGGCATACCGGTACGCGCCGCAATCTCCTGGGGAGAGAGGGCCGCGTTCCCAGCCGGAAAAGCCAGCAAAATCGCCATCGCTTTATCCAGCACCCCCACCTTCGTCTCGTGTACCTCTGATCCGTCCATCTATTCCTCTCTATATTCCATATATTGGAATAAATTATCAAAATATGGAAGACATAGATAATATACCTGAGAGAGAGGGGAGTTGTCAAGGTGACAACAAAATTTCCAAACATTGAGATCTGATAGTGATCGTATTGATAGAGGCTGTGATGACGGCGTGAGCAGAGTAGTTGATACTATGATCAAGATATATCCAAGCAAATTGGGACAGATCCCCTTTGTGAAAGGAGCAAAAAGATAAGGAAAAGACATTTCTAACCTTGCAAGCCATCTCCATTGCATGCTACAGTTTATCGTGTACATTCAAGAGGGAATAGCGATTTCAATGGAGCGAGGTCTTCATGGCATATTCTACCCCGCTGGTCAGCGATGACGGTCTCACGATCTCTACTGGTTCCCAGAAACACCTGATCTCACTCGATAGCGCAGCCTGGTGGCGCTGGCTCGATGCAGCCGAGACCACCACGTTTCATTTCAAAAACGATCGGGGTAGCTTCACGGCACGGCGGGAGCGGAAGCATGGCAAGTGGTACTGGTACGCCTATCGCAAACAGCATGGCAAGCTTCACAAAGCCTATCTTGGCAAAACCGAAGAACTCGCGCTGGAACGCTTGAATATAGTGGCGCTCCATCTGAACGTACAGGCGGCGAAAGCACCAGCAGAGCAACCGATCGTCTCGCCACAGGCAAACCAGCCTTCGGTCGCGCCATACAACCATCAACAAGCAACAAACATGCCTGAGTTGCAAGCAAACGATCTACGTTTCACTATCGACGAGATGGCAACGTTTTTGCAACAGATGATGGCGCTGAACCTTTCTTTGAGCGAAATCAAAGAGCTGGATGCGCATACAGAGGGCTGGGTAACCGGCTTGCAACTGGCCGACCTCTCTTTACAAGGACAACACAATGTCCAGCAATTTCTCGCCACGTTTAATGGCAGCCATCGCGATATCATCGAGTATTTGCTCCAAACCTGCATTCATACCCTGCTGGATGCTGCGGGAGAAACTGGAACGCTCCCCACGCCAGAAAACATCTTGAGCAAGCGCGAAACGGCGGTGTTGCAGTGCATTGCTGCCGGCAAGTCCAATCAGGAGGTTGCACAGGAGCTTGTCGTGGCATTGAGCACAGTGAAGACCCACCTCAATAACCTCTACAGCAAACTCGGCGTTCATAGCCGCACCCAGGCCATCGCACGCGCCAAAGAGCTACAGCTGCTTCAGTGAGACATACAGGCGGGCAGAAAAAGGAGAGCGACTGATAAACCCGGGCAGCAGGCACCAGCAGTTGCCAACCAGTTTATCAATAGCTCCCCTCTTAATTAGGAGGATGTTCAGCATATGAGAAGAAGAGCGCCATTGCCCCTCCCCTCAGTCCCAAGAACGGCCTCGTTCCCTTATAAAAAGCATATGCTCTCTAGATGAAATGAGACTTGGAAAAACCTGAGTCTACTCTGAGAGAGTGCCTGCTTGCTTCAGCTCTCAGGCTGGCTTCAGCAAATTCACAGCCTCCCCTTAGACAAACAGGATAAGCTGTTAGCGCGTTGTTTTTTAAACCATAAGCCAGTTCGCGGAGTTTGTGTATGCCAGCCTTCTCGTTGCTTGAATGGATCAAAGCGCTTGAAACGCTTTATGATCAATACGGCTATCTCATCGTCTTTCTGGGGTCTATGGGTGAAAATACGGCCCTGCTTGGTCTGCTGCTCCCCGGCAATTCGCTCGCATTGCTGGGTGCATTCTACGCACGCCTGGGGACGCTACAACTCGGCTGGGTCATCTTCTTCGCATGGCTGGGTACCGTCATCGGCTATCACATCGATTATCTGCTTGGCCGCTATGCACTGGGTTATCTGATAGTACGTTGGGGTAAAACGGCGCTGGGACGACGCCTGCGCCTCGCCGCGCATATCCGGCTTGCGCAACGCATGCTCTACAAACACGGCGGCAAGGCCATTCTCATCTCACATGCCGTCGGCCATCTGCGCTCTTTTGTCGCCCTCAGCGCCGGCATTACCCATATGAAGTATCCTCAATTTCTGCTCTTTGAGGCAATCGCGGCCCTGCTCTGGAACACGGCCTTTAGCCTGCTAGGCTATCTGGTCGCGGTGAACCTCGATTTGCTGGAAAGGGTCAGCGGACAGGTGGGAGGCATCATCTTCACCATTCTCATGCTGGCATTTTTCGCCTGGAAGTGGTGGGACAGTAAGAAGCGAGACAGGATCAGGCAGCGCAGGAAAGCTATGTTACGAACAAATAGCCAGCAGAAAGTGACGCTTCCCCTCCAACCTCTGGACTGACCAGATCTCAGGTCCGCTTCAGCAACCTCTCAATATCAATTCACAAACATGCTGTATCATATTATCATGGTATAGAGCAACATGTATCTTTACGATGATACCTACTGCTTATCGTCACAGCTTTCGGATGTCAGTCAGAATTGAGTATAGATAAACAGGCTTTCCCGGCTTGAAGGAGATGCAATAAACATGACAGGTTTGTTATTGATCGGTCTGGTCGCGATTGTGGCTGGCGGCATTGGTTATATGCTGGGCCGTCGTGCCGCTGAACGCCAGTATGCGATGTTTCCAGCGGGACAGGTGCCGCTCCAGCAGCGCGATGGTCCCCAGGAATATTATCGACCATACAATAACGATGGGCCAGGATATATGCCCCGGCAGCAGGGATATATGACTCAGCAGCAAGGTTATGCCCAGCAGCAACAGGGCATCAATCCCTGGGTGGCCGGTGGCATAGGTGCCGCAGCTGGTGGCGTCCTGGGCTATGGATTGGGACAGACAATGGCCGAAAACGAGCCGCAGGAGGCCGACCCCACACCAGCCGAAGATAACAGTGCTGATATAGGCGACTTCGGCGGCGATTTCGGTAGTGAATGGTAAAAAAATATGCTTCGTAGCCGCGGGGGGGTTAAAAGCAGCGGGGGGGAGACTGAGGGGGGTCAGAGCGCGGGCAAGTGGAGCGGCGATCAAAATACAACCCGAGTAATAAA